>JBJEKV010000123.1:0-13940 GCA_051878815.1 Anaerotardibacter sp.
CATGAGTGCGAAGAACAAACAGACCTACACCGGAACCCGCACAGATTTAATCAACCAAGGGTATAGCCCTTGCGGAAGGTGTAATCCTTAAGCTTCAACTGGATACAACTCATCCATCAGCTCTTTTACGGTTTGAATCGCTCATATCAATGAAGGCGAAACGGTATGTCTTATCGAAGCCATGAAACTGTTTAACGAAGTTCCATCTCCTTGCAGTGGCACTCACGCATTGTCATGGTTGCACAAATGACGGGCTGCGACGCAATTCATCCAGGCTATGGATTCCTTGCCGAGAGTGCCAGTTTCGCGCGGATGTGCGAAGCTGAAGGCACTTCTACTCACATGAATGACACCATTGAGTCAAAGGCATTCCATCAGGTATTCGGCCAGGAAACTCCTTACGTAAGCAGCACCAAGTCCATGACGGGACACCTCCTTGGCGCTGCTGGTGCGGTAGAAACCATCTTCACCGCAGCAGCTCTCAAAGATGGATTCATTCCTCCAAACATCAATCATCAGGTAGCTGATCCTGAGTGCAATATCAACTTAGTAGCTAATCAGGGCATTTCTGCCGACATTCACTATGCGCTCTATGATTCTTTAGGATTCGATGGCATCAAAAAATGTCGCTTTAAGAACAAGGTAGCCCCGGGTGATGTACTTGATATGCAGTGCGAAATAATTGAGATGCGTGGACCAATGGGTATTGGCAAAGCTGTTGCAAGCGTAAACAACAAGGTTGCCTGTCAGGCTGAGCTAACTTTTGCAGTTGGATAACTGGCTTTTCTATTGCTCATCAGCTTCAAGGGTAATCAAGAGCTTTTCAATCCACAAAACAAGTCTGTCATGAGCATCAAGAAGATATTCTAATTCCGACTCCCAAAACATCATGACATCGTTAAATTGAGCCATTGAGGTATCGAGAAATGTACCCTCTGGCGTAATATATTCGCCCATAAGCTCATTACGCTCGAAACGGAAGTAATCTAGAGCATCCTTCAAAAACGAAATCTGTTCTTCTCGAGGCAAAAGCCCTATAAATGATACCCTCAACATAAATATGCGCTGTATGTTCATAGACAACGAATAATTAATTGGAGTTCGAAGACACTCAACTAAGCTTTTGTCTCCCTCTTCAGTAATGAAGTAGCGTTTTGTAGCTCTACCGCCCTCAGTAATTTCCTCCTCATAACGGAGTAAATTAGATTCCGTCATGCTCTTCAGCGCAGGATAAATCTGAGAGAGCTGAGCGTTCATAAAGTATTGGGTGGATTAGACAATGATTTTTCGCAGTTCGTATCCTGAAACACCTGGATGAAGTTTAATCAAACCCAAAAGAACTTCAGATAATTTCACGACATTCCTCCTACTACCCAACGCATTCTAAAGTTACTTAAAACCAAACTTTCAGAAACCTCTTGGCATAGGTTTGCTACAAACAACACCACAGTCTATACCTCTTAATGCAGCTTGACTCAAAACAACACCACAGTCCAATTCCTCTTAGCACCGTTTAGTCCAAGCCAACACTATTGCTCCGTGTCATTCGACTTTTTGCCTTATTCAAATGAAAGAGATTTTATACGTACGATTCTATCATTATTGCTGTTTACACTACTTGAATCTTAGGCTTCATCACTTGTTTACTGCTTTATAAACATAGCAAACAATACCCATTGCCACCGCAAGAAGCACTGCAAGAAGAGCAAACGTGGTGACATACGTTCCCATAATCTCCATAAGGATGCCTGGCAAGAGATTGAACAATAAACCACCTGCTGCATAAGCAGTTTGGAAATCGCGCAATACTTTTGGTCTGTTATGAATGCGAGAAAACTCAATAGACCAAACAGAAATACCCGTAGATCCCAGCGATGCACCAAGTGCATAAAAGATAGCGCCAACCAAGAAAAGTGCATTATTTTGGAGAGGAACACTACAACAAAGCGCAAGACCAGCAACGAACAGGGAAAAGAAAATCATAGACCCTGTCTTTGATCCAATTCGATCCATAACAGTACCCACAAAGAATTTTCCGACACACAAAAAGATACCTACCGCGCTCAACACAAGAGCAGTAAACCAGGTATCGAACCCATTCGAAGTACTCAAAATACCAATATAAGCAACTCCACCAATACTGCCTCCACCTACAAAAATCATCGCAATAATAAAAAGTCTGTGATGGAAGGATTGTAAGATAGGCTCTTTTTGCGTATCTACTTGAGTTATTTTTGGAGTTGCTTTCCCTGATGGAACGTTTGGTTTTTTGCTTGGCTTTCCTTCAACAGGACATTCGTTCAGCTTGCCTTCAGCAGTGTCTTTTACAGAAGTACTTTTTTCCGTAACGAATTCTTTAGTATCATCTTCGTTCTGACCGTTTCCAATAGAATGTCTGCAAAACCTTCCTTCGGAAGTTCCTTTCTCATCTGTACTTTTAATAAGGTCTTCCGGATTGTTCCTTAAAAGAAACGCGGTAATTCCCGCAATCAAAAACGCAAGTACAGCCTGGAAGAGAAACGAGAGACTCAAGCTTCCGTGTTCGATAAAAGCAACCGCAATTACGGGAATGATAGCCCCTGCAGCACCACTTCCCATTGCAGCAAAACCAGCAGCTTTTCCGTAGTGGCCCTTATACCAGCGGCTCACTAAAAGAGTCATACCCACTGCGCCGCCAAAGCCATATCCTAAACCAGCCAGAATAGAACCAACTATAAACATAGGGAAACTATGAGCCAGGGAATATACCAAAAATCCTGCACCAGTTAGACAAGTACCAAGAGTTATTCCTAAACGGCAGTCGAGCTTTTTGAAATACGCAGCCACAAAAAAAGTTGCCAATAGCGTTACGAGCGCGCGCGTAGAAACAACAAGGGAACCCAAAGAATGTGTCATGCCATCGAGCTCAACGATGTACGACTGATATACGCCAAAACCTGTGCTCGGGAAGCCGATATTGACAAAAAGAAACGCAAAGCAACACAGGCAAATTACTTTTTTGTATTTTTCAGGATCTTTAGACCAACTTTCAGAGTCCGTAGACCATCATCTCCTCAACCAGGCATAAACCTTCTTACAAAGCTTTTAAGACATAGAGGCCACATCCATTATTCTGAATGTGGCCCTTGCTTTCTAGAAATTAATACTAAAGCGTAAGTTGGTCAACCCACTCCAATGTTTCAAAAGTCAAAACATTTGATTCGTGAAGTCCCCTTAATCAGGAAAGCATCCCTGAACGAAAGATTTTGCGTGAAGAATAGCGCAAGCTGCTAACGAAGCAGCTTGCAGAAATTCAAGCTTCCATTGATTGCATTGACTGGAAGCAAGGTTTTTTATGATGACGTTAGAAGTTTTTCTGAGATGTACGTCCAAAAGCTCCAAAAAGTAATTCTTTTCGCAAAGATTAAACAGGAAGACTTCACGAAAAGAATTATTACTTTAATGATTAATTATGTTTACCAGTGCCTTCTGGTAAACGTCCTTCCAAGGAAAACTCATAGCGCATGGCAAGTTGGTAAAACAGTTCTTCTACAACCGATTGAGCAATGCTTCTCATATCAAGATTAGCAACGAAAGCAAGTACCTGCTGGACTTCCTCTTCAGGTACTTTGTAACCCCTTAATACCAAGGTATGGAATTTATTGAGCTTACTCTCAAGAGTAAATTCGCCATTACAAGGGTTTGCCATATATCCACGCATGAGGCCTGCTGATCCAAACTCCAATTCCTTAAAATCTTGTTCGGTCAACTCTGGCTGATATGGAGAGAAGATACGGTAAATCTCTTTTGAGGTGGTGTCTTGTATATAGTCAAGCGTTGGCTTTAGGGTGTATGCCTCTAAATATATTTCACGTAAGTTTTCGTTTAACTCGGTAAGGGTAATCTGAATTGCTGTTTCAACCGCATAGAGATACACCAACGGATAGTCAGGAGTAATACTATTTCGAGCAGATTCAAACTGGTTTCCATACATAGATTTCACCAGTTCTAACAAAACACCTTCTTTGTTATGAAAAAGATTCTGGAAACTACTGGAGGAAACTTGAGCTTCTTTAAGGATTTGATTGGTAGTTGTTTGATGATAGCCTTTTTCTAAAAATAGCTTCACGCAAACTTGCAAAATGCGCTTTTCTGTTGCAAATCCATCGCTTCGTTTTGCCATGAAGTCACCTCTTAATTACCGTTAGTTATCTTGGTTAACACACAAATACTACCAGATACGGAAATTCAAGGCCTCTTGATTTTAGATAACACCTACCAAATTTCCCAAAATTCATAGCTGAAATGGAAAAGTAGTTACTCAGCTTCCTCGCTCTTCTTTTTAAGTTTGTACCAGTAAATTACTGGACCGAAGAAGAGTAAGAATACCAATACGGAGCCAATAAATTCGCCTTGGCTAATTCCATAAAGAGCAAATACTAAACCGTATGCAGAGCAAATAAGGGACCATCCTAAAGCAAAATATCTATAGCCTTTTTTCACCTCAGGTTTTACTAAAAAGTAGGCTCCGATACAAGGAAAGAAGAAGGTAAGAACTGCTTTGGCAACTAAACCGCTGTTAGCTTGTTCGATTGCGGCTTTTTCCTCTTCAAGTTTCTGGCGAGCAGCCTCAGCCTCCTTTTCTTGAACTTTTCTTTTCTCACACTCAGGGCAAACACCATCTACGTAATCCGATTCTCACACATCACAGATTTTTACAAAGTTTGCCGCATTGCAGTGAGGACAAAGTGCGGTTGTGTTATCAACTTGCATGCCGCAGAACGTACATCTTTTCATTCCAATTTCCTACCTTTTTCTTATCTTTTCACGCGGACACAAAGCCGTTAAATAAGCTTTATTACCTGCTGCTTCTTTAAGCTATTTTGATTAACTAGCAACACCCGCTAATTTATTAGTAATTCGACCCATTACTTCGTTGTAATACGCAAGCTCCTCAGGAGATAACGTTTTGCTATCAATGTTGTTAAGTTTGTTCATTACCTCGTTGTATTGATTCATATAAGAGGTGTATTCACTGAGTAACGAGAGGTCGGATGGGTTTTGCTGATACTTCGTCATTATTTGTCGAAGAATCAAAACCATCCATTTCTGGTTTTGAAGAACTTGAGCTGCAGCCAACCAAAGCAAAAGCAACCACAATCATAGATGCGAAAGCAATTATTCTCTTTATCATGTATCCCCCTAACGAATAAGCCTAGTTAAGCTATTCGTACGTTAAGGGTTTTGAAATTCATTTTCATTAGCTGGCAGCTAATAGCTTGCAATATCTCTTGTGATGATGGTAAACACAAGCGTGTGCTCGTTAACAAGCGGTTTACTGCAGGTGTAGAACACTACACCTCCCCTTGGAGCAATCAGCTGTTCTGCCACTTCACCCGTCATAGGATTTACCACTTCGCCTAAAACATCACCACGGCTTACAATTTGACAAGGAACCGCAAGCCTACGGAAGAATCCTGAACGAGAAGAATGCACCGTGGTCAAATCACGCTCACTAACGTGAGAAGACACACTTCCACCATGGCAAGGGAAATCGATTAATCCCTTTGCGTTCATGAAACGCAAACAAGCACGAATTGCAATATCGGCACTTGCCTCATCAATAAAGTCAGTACTGGAGGTATAAACAGAATACGCATCGGTATCCCAAAGCCTCCAGTTATAGTTGAGTGTGGTGGTGTCAAATGGCTCAGCTTTATACGTAACCACATAAGGAAGACCAAACAAATCAGCAGCTTCCCCACTCGGGCCAACTACATCCATATACCTCACATGAGGCATGAAGTCTCCCTGACGGTAAAAGCTCGTAAACTGAATGCCATAGTCAAAACCACGGACTGCTTCAAATACTCCTGCAGCAATACGCTGAGTAGTTTCGCCTTGATCATAGCCAGGGAACATGCGGTTGATGTCCGTGTTGTCACTTGGCCAAAAACGTTTTCCTACATTAAGTGAAGCTTTGTTAAGTGTAGGAATTACCAAAATGCTATGCCCTGGAATAAGGTATCCCTGGCGTTCAAGCTTAGCCAAACGGTGCACCAACTGGCTTGCAATATAGGTTTGCTGAACCTCATTACCTCTGGTAGAACCAACAATAGCAAGTGATTTCTTGCCTTGACCAAACTGAAAGCCCTTAATCACATTCCTTTCGCGATAAGGCATATCAAGTGAGAAAACTTCTATTTCTTGCATATTATTCCTCCTCTTCCTGACAACCTAACGCATCACCAATGGAATGTTCGGGGGTCTCCACTAAAACACGCGCAAGAAGTGATCCAGGATACACAACCGGATAATCACGAAGAGTGAAAAGTAATCCATCAGCAGGGCTTACTAAACGTTGTGTAATTGCTCCTGAGGTGCAGTCTGCAATAATGCCAACTTCGTCACCCTTATGAAGATAGGTGCCATGAACAACGCTTGGGAGGAAAATGCCCGCACAAGCAGCATTAATGAAGCTTACTTTGCCATCCGTAGACACAATTGGCTCGCGAACTTTCGGCGCTTCGCCCTTCCAAATACCCAGCTCGCACATCAGGCGCATAATACCGTCAACAAGCTGATCACCGTACGAGCGCGTTACACGCATGCCAACGCCCATCTCAACAACAAGCGTAGGCGTATCAAGCGCATTAAGTGAATAAGCGAAGGTGTTTTCCAAAACCGTTGCCGCCGAATGAACCCACACGAAATCAACGTTAGCAAGCTTTGCCAAGGGAACCAGTTTATCGGCCGTCAGCTCGTTAATGCGAATTTGCGGAATCTCAGTAAGAAAGATGTTGCTTGCATGGATATCGAAAACCAGATCTGAGCCCTTAATGTCATCAATAACTCCGCGCGCAATATGCTCTACCAAATCACCCTCTTCATTACCGGGGAAAATACGATTCATGTCCAGGTCGAACTGAGGAACGCTGCGCTGAATAACGCTAATGCCAAGCGGATTAATTGCAGGATAGATATCCACAATGCCTTCAAGCAATTCGGGCGAAGCCTTGATACGACGTGCCAATTCGAAAGCAACATACTGACCTTCAAGCTCATCGCCATGAATGCCCGTAACCACACTCAAACGCGGTGCTCCTGCTAAAGCACCACCCTCTGGCTCAAGATGGTTTTTCCAAATTCGCAGGGTTTCATCAACATATAAGTCTGCTACTACCGCTTCTTGCCTCACTGGGCACCTACTTCCTTCATTTGAGCAAATACAAGCTGGGATTGATCTGCGAAACCTTGGAAGGTTCCCCTCTCCACAGGACAGTCTGCCCAATCTCGGCCGGTGCTCAAAACTAAGTAGGATTCATCGGTCATACAGTCACGCGTTGAGTCAAATCCTACCCAATTGCCATCAATATACGCCTCCACCCATGCATGGGTTGCGCCTTCGCCAAGCGAAAGGCCACTTACATAGCGTGCCGGAATGCCGCTTTCTCGCACCAGTGCAATTAAGACATGCGAAAAGTCCTGGCAAACGCCCTTTGCCTGAGCAAAAGCCTCTTGCGCAGTAGTTTTAACGGTGGTGCTTCCAACCACGTATTCCATTTTCTCGTGAACTTTATGCATGAGATATTCGCACGTAAAAAGAGGGCTTGAATGTGCACCCATACCACGCTTAATGCGATAGCGAGCAATTTCTGAGGCACACTGAGCCAAATACTCAAGCATTTCATCGCTCATCACGGTAAGAGGAGAAGGGAATTTATAAATTGGGTGCGCTTCACTTGCCCTGCAACCAGAATTATCAATGGTAGCCGTACCAGTCACTTCGTAGAAAAATGAGTCATGTGGCTCACGAATGCAACCCACCGCAAGGGGGTTTCCAAAATTATCAACCTGCATATCAAACGGTACTTCAGGGTCAAGCTCAAGCGTGCACTTCACCCTTTGTTTTGGCGTTGAAGGGGGTACGCAACGCAAAACAAAATCATGGTCCGTAACAGAAGAACTGAAATTAATTTCCGTTCTGAACCTAAATGAAAACTTTTTCACGGATAAACCTCTGTTATTACTAGTAGTACAAATCTTTTTATTGGATGATTGCCTTTGTCACAGAAAAGCAGTTCTTAGACATCAGTGAGTCTAAACACACTACTGCGCACATGCTTAGGCACAAGTGCTAACATGTGCGCGAACACGGACAATATCAAACTAACTACGCGTCAGGGAACAATTCTTCAATACAGGAAAGAAGTATTTCGCGATTATCAAGGGTGTTCAAACAAGGCACGAGATCAATCAAAAGCTGTAATTGCTTTCCATCTCGAGGAATCCTGGACGAACGTAAGCGTGAAAACAGACGATCAAAATATACCAACAAGTCAGTTGTCTTGTAGTCTAGGCGCAAACACATATCAATATGCTCAACCGTCATGCCAATCTTAATATCCATACGGCTGTTTTCGTCCTGGACAAAGTCATCAACGCATCCCTTGAATGCCATGAGATAGTCTTGCACGGTTTGAAGGTCAAGCATGGGAGCCATACTTACCACAGCGCCATCCATAACATTTTTCGCCAACTGAATGTACGAAAGCGTCATAGAGCCAAGCGTTTCGCGAAGCACAACCGCATTATCAAATGCCATATTGAGCGATGATGCCGCAGAGTTTGGATTAGATGCGTCGAAGAGATAACTCTTCAAGAACGAATCCACATCCTCGTAATCAGCCGGAATATTGAGTTTGTTACAGTATGAAATATAGTCAAAGTCGGGACCGTCAATGGAAATATCGTATGCCATTTCCATAAGCTCAATTGCGATATAGGTGCGCTCTACATAACGGCCCAACCAATATAGGCGATTCGTTTTACTTAGCGTGAAAGTACCCATGTATCTTTAAAGCCTCCTCCCTGAGAAGAATTAACAATAGAATTACCCTCTTCACGAGCGTAACGAGTAAGACCACTTGGCCATACCATAGTCTTTGATCCGGTAAGAACGAAAGCACGTAAGTCGGCCTTTCGCTTAACCCTTTCGCCGGCAATGTCAGCATCAAGCTCTTCGAAGTCAATAACTTCCTGCGTAATCCAACGACGAGGGTTCTCTTTAATCTTTTCAGCCATAGCCTCAAGACCGGCCTCATCAAGACTGTCGCCAAAGATTACGCCGTAACCACCTGCTTCTGCAGTGTCTTTAATAACCAACTTGTTGAGGTTTTTAAGGGTATAGTCAAAATCGTCCTTATAGAACGGCAAATACGTTGGAGCATTTTTAAGAATAGGCTTTTCGCCCAAATAGTACTCAATCATCTTTGGAACAAAGTAATAGATGCCCTTATCGTCAGCAATGCCATTACCAGGCGCGTTAATGATGGCAACATTGCCTGCCCTATAAGCGGTCATAAGGTTTGGAATACCAATGACACTTTCAGGCAAGAAGCAGTTAGGGTCTAAATATTCGTCAGAAATACGACGATAAATTGCGCCAACCTGGATATTGCCTTCGTAGCTTCTGTAGTACAGGCGTTCATTTTTAACGAAAAGTTCGCTAGTATCCGCCAAAACTGCGCCTGTCTGCTCCGCAAGATAGCTGTGCTCGAAGTAGGCAGCATTGTAACGACCTGGCGTGAACACTACATTGATACCACCGCGGTTTACGTGGTTGAACACTTTGTTGAGCATTTCGCCATAACCGCGATTGTCAACAATTGCGTTATCGCGGAAGGTACCAGGGCTACAACGACGCGTAATGCCACGAGCAATAAGCGGATAGCTTGCTCCTGAAGGAATTCGGAGGTTGTCTTCCAAAACATACCAAGTACCATCACGGCCGAGCACCAAGTCGATGCCTGAAATGTGAGAGTACACGTCCTTAGGAGGCTTAATGCCGTCACATTGTGGCAAATAACCTGGACAGCTGAAAATGAAATCCTCAGGAATAATGCCGTCAGCGACAATCTGGCGAGCTCCATAAATATCTGAGAGGAACGCATTGAGTGCATCTACGCGCTGGCTTAAACCCTTCTCCAAATGATCCCAGTCCTGTTTTGGGATAACGCGGGCAATGGCGTCGAAAGGAAACAGCCTCTCGTAGAATTCGTTGTTTTTATAGATGCCGAACTTAACGCCATAGCGCGCAAGTTCATCATTAATGCGGGCGGTGTGAGACACTAATTTTTCCATAATTCCCTCTCTTACTTATATCTACTACGGAAAAGAGGTCTCAGCTCACTAATAGGAGCCTTGCTCTCAATCAATTCACGCATACGCTCTTCCGCAGCGGCAATCTTTCGACATTCTTCAAGAACATCAGCGGCAATATCTGGTGGAATAATGCAAACACCGCTATCATCCGCAAGAATCAAGTCTCCTGGTTCTACAAGCTTTCCGCAGAGCGTTACTGGACCGTTCATTTCTACACATTCCATGCGATACTTTCCCGTAACCTGAGTAACGCCGCAGGTAAATACGGGGTAATCACTTTCGCGAATTGAAGAAGCATCGCGGCAGCAACCATTGACGATGTTTCCGGCAAGACCACAACTTTTCGCAACGGTACAGCTCTGACCACCCATGTTTGATACGTCAAGATTTCCGCCAAAGTCACTTACGAGCACATCACCTGGTTCAGCAATGTAGTAAATGTCGCGCGTAGACATGGCAATAAAGTCGTGGTCATGAGCACCCTGCGTTGCGGTTTTTCTAACAGGAATATTGCGAATAGTTACCGCTGGACCACACACCTTACTTCCTGGCTTCAGTGGCTTTAAATAACTGCCAGGGATAGCGCCGTCAATGCCGTAACCATCAAGTACATCGCTTGCTGTAGTTGTCATATCCTCAAGTTCGAGAAAGCCTTGGCAAATATCTTGAGGGACACGATCAAATTTAATCTTTGTGATTCGCTCGCGAGGAACTAGGCCCCAAATACGTCCCGCCGCCTCGTACTCTGCATAATCAATGTCGCGCTGTTTGCGCTGGGCAGCAACTGCTTCGTTATATGCATCAACCTGCGTGATGTCCATAACTGCCTCCTTATTTGGCGGTGGAATATTACATGCTTTAGTTAACGCCTGTGGAGTTTCTGCACTATGAACGAAACGTTAAGAGTTTATTACGGTTAATTTTGCTCTCTAAGCCCCATTTGACCTCATTAGGCTTTGCCTTGAGTTTACTTTCAGACCATCGGGCTTATCTTCAAGCTTGCTTTCGCCTAATTGGGCTCGCTTCGCCATGACGTGCTTCTTTTCGCCTGATTAGATTAAGTTCGCCATGACGTGCTTCTTTTCGCCACATTATGGAGGTTTATGTGGGACAAAAAGATTATTTAGGGATGTGTATAATACAGAGACATAAAACGTGTTGAACCTATTCATGAAACCCAAGGCAAAAGCATGGATCCTAAAGAATTCGAAAAACTGTGTCAGTCAATTGAAAAGACCATCTATCAAGCTGCTCAAAAGATTGAAAAAGAAACTGATGTAGCAGGCAACGTTATTAAAGAAGCGGTCAAATCGTATAAGGAAGCATCTAAAGCAGAAGCGGCTAACGGTACGCCAAACAAACAAACACCTGCACAGCCTTTTTCAAACACTCAGATTATTTCGCCATACCTCATGAAAAGACGCTTTGCATCATCGGCGAAGGTAACAGTTTGTGGTGTTATCTTGGCAGCCCTTGGAGGAACAGCATTATTCACGTTTGTTACCTTAGTTCTTGGCCTGTTAATAGCAGTACCTCTTACTACCGAATATGCAGGACTAGCAGTTGGCATTACTGCCCTTTTTGCAGTGCTTTCAGCTTTTGTTCTTGGCGCAGGTGTAAAACAACTCAAATGCACCTCACGCTTCAAAGCGTTTAAGCGCATCTTTGGTAACCGCGAAGTTTGCACATTCAAAGAACTGTCAGCTCAATTAAACATTACCGAAGAAAAAGCACTTAAATCAGCTCAAAAAATGCTCAAAAAAGGATTGTTGCCTGAAGGACACATCGACAATCAAAACACCTGCTTGATGGTAACGAATGGAGCTTATAACCTGTATCGTCAAACTCAACAAGATCGTATTCGAAGGAATAAAGAGCTGCAAACTCAGGCTGCACAAGCTGCAGAGCGTAACGCTCGTCTTTCCGAAGAAGTAAAGACTTTCTTGAAGCAGGGGCAAGGGTTCCTCGTAACACTTCGCAAGCTTGATGATGACATTGACGATGCGCCAGTAAGTGCAAAGATTGTCCAGATTGAAGAAGTCTGCACGCGCATTTTTACGCGCGTGGAGAACGAGCCTTCCGCGCTTGATTCTATGGACCGTTTGATGAGCTATTACTTGCCTACAACCGTCAAGCTCCTTGAAGCATATGACGAGCTTGAACAGCAACCTTCCTACATTAGCTCTATTGCTCAATCACGTGCTGAAATTGAGCAGACGCTTGATGTTTTGCATAAGGCTTTCGAAAAGATGCTAGACGAATCGTATCGCGATTTAACCATTGATCTTTCCTCCGACATTACGGCGCTCAACGCAATATTGGCACAGGAAGGATTGACCGAGAATCCGTTTGAGAAGAAGTAGTGCGAGCGCAAGTGCGCAAGCATAAGCGAGCGCGAACACCAGCCCGTAAACATGAAGAAGTACAAATAACGGGCTCGGGAATGAAATAGAACAAAAGAAGTAGCAGAAAGGAAAACCCATGACTACCGATATCGATAAACTTGAAACCATCCCTACCCCAACCCTTTCTCTTGAGGGATTGAAAGAAGAGGCAATTCAGGTTCAGGAAGCAACCATTATTGATGCCCCTAAAGGAGACATGGTTTCTCTTGAGGACACCCTTTCTGACGAAGAACGCGCTCAGGTAGATGCCTTTTCTCAGCAAATTGACGTATCCAATTCCCAGCTCGTACTCCAGTATGGAGCTAGCACTCAAAAGAAAATTGCAGATTTCGCTGACACCGCCCTTGATAAAGTGCGTACTCAGGACATGGACGAAGTGGGCGATTTGATTACGGGCGTAGTGTTGGAGCTCAAAAACTTTGACGCTGAAGACACGGGTGGTTTGTTTGGCTTTTTCAAACGTCAGACAAACAAGCTTGCTGCTATGAAAACAAAATACGACAAGGCTGAAAACAACATCAACCAGATTGTTAAAGCACTCGAACAGCACCAGGTGACCCTCATTAAAGATGCGGCAACTCTTGATAAGCTCTACGAATTGAACCTTTCCTACTTCAAGGAAATGACCATGTATATCCTTGCTGGTAAAAAGCGCCTTGAAGAGATTCGCACAAACGAACTTAAAGACTTGCGCGATAAGGCAATTCAGTCAGGAAGAACCGAAGATGCCGAAGCGGTACAGCGTCTTGAATCTTCGTGCGAACGTTTCGAAAAGAAGCTTGCCGACTTAGATCTTGCCCGCACTATTTCTATGCAGACGGCACCACAGATTCGACTCGTGCAAAACAACGAGCTTCTCATGATTGAGAAGATTCAAACCACCATCACTAACGCAATTCCTCTTTGGAAAGGCCAGATGGTTCTTGCTTTAGGAATGGCCAACAATGAGGCGGCTCTTCGCGCTCAAACTGCCGTAACCGACATGACAAACGAATTACTGCGCAAAAACGCTGAGAAACTCAAGCAGTCCACTGTTGAGGTAGCTAAAGCAAGCGAGCGCTCTATTGTTGATATTGAAACCGTCAGGGCTACTAACGAAAGCTTGATTCAGACCTTCGACGAAGTTATGCGTATCCAGCAGGAAGGCAGAGAAAAGCGCTCTGCAGCTGAACTTGAATTACGTAAGATCGAAACTGAACTTCGCGATAAGCTCTTGGAAATCAACACGCGCTAGAGCACCGCTTGAAAGCACGCTCAATTACTCACCAGAAAACACGCGCTCGAAACGCATGCTAGAAGTACCTGTTAAAAGCGCGTGTTAGAAACACTTGCCAGAAAATAGCCATTAAACACACGCTCGAAGAAAGAATCTCCATGCGTTTCAATCTGCCT
>JBJEKV010000124.1:0-3153 GCA_051878815.1 Anaerotardibacter sp.
ACGGTAAGAGTCGTGCCAATTCCCTGGAAGTTGTGTTCAGAAGCATAGCGCGCAAGTTCTTCAAGACGAAAACGATAGCAGGCCTTGCAGCGTTTTATCTGTGCTTCACCTGGCTGCCATGAGGAGCTGATGCATGCTTCCCATTCGTCATTATTCCAAGGTCCTTCAATAACCGGGATATTTTCATCGTTTGCCCAGGCAAGAAGAGTCTCAAATCTATGACGATATTCTTCAAACGGCTCAATGTTGGAGTTGAAGTATGCGAGGGTGATTTCGTGACCTTCTTCTTTAAGAAGACGAACAGGCTCAAGAGAGCAAGGACCGCAACACGCATGTAATAGTATTTTCATAGATTTTGTAACTCCTTTTCATTGACACTTTATACTACCATCTTGAAAGAAAATCGGAAGAAATGAGATGGTATGAATAACAATAAGTACAAAGCGGTCTTCTTTGATCTTGACGGCACTCTGCTTCCTATGGATATGGATTTGTTTTTAAAGCAATATTTTGGTCTTATTGGACAGTTTGCGGCAAAGCAGGGTTTGGACGCAAAGAAGTTTATGGATGCTCTGTTAGCAGGTACGGGTGCAATGACTCAAGGATATCCTGCTGCGGGAGACGATAACATTCTTACTGAGGGCGCTGCTCAATCAAATTCCAACGAAGGTGCTGCTCAGGAAGCCGTCGTAAATTCCGCTCGTTTCTGGTCTGTCTTCTCTTCTTTTATGGGAATGAGCGAAGAAGAGGCTGAACCACTCTTTATGGAATTTTATACTCATGATTTCTGTCAGTTAGGCCAAGCAGTTGAAGCAAACCCTTTGGCAGGAAAAATTGTTGAGACACTAAAAGAAAAAGGATATACCCTTTATCTCACTACTATGCCGCTCTTTCCTGAGGTAGCCGTTGTTGAGCGTTTGTCGTGGGCGCAGGTTGATGCTGCTGCTTTTGATAGAATTACCACGTTTGATAACTCAACTTCAACCAAACCATTTATTGAGTACTATCAGGAAAATATTGACCATTCTGGTTTTAAGCCAGAGGAAATTTTGATGGTAGGCAATAATACCCGCGAGGATTTAGCTTGCCTCGAGACGGGAATGGATGCCTATTTGATTACTGACTGGATTTTGAATCCTAATGATTTTAATGTTAATCAGGTAAAACATGGCACGATGGAAGAGTTCTACGAATTTGTATGTAATCTTCCTGAGTGTAAATAGCCAGACTTTGAAAGGAAATAATGGCTCTTTTTGATTATGAAATTGAGGCACAATGCGGTCATGCGCGTGCTGGCAAATTCCAAACAGCCCACGGAGAGGTTCAAACCCCTCTTTTTATGCCGGTAGGAACGAGTGCTACGGTTAAAGGAATTAGAACTGAGACCTTACACGAAATTGGCTCTCAGATTGTTCTTTCCAATACCTATCATCTTTCTCTTCGTCCTGGCGAAGATTTAGTAGCTGAGGCTGGCGGCCTCCATTCTTTTTGTGGTTACGACGGACCAATGCTTACCGATTCCGGCGGATTCCAGATTTTCTCACTTGCTGACACATTGAAGCTCGATGATGATGGTGTTACCTTCCGCTCTATTTATGACGGATCAAAGATTCGTTGGACTCCGGAAATCAACATGGATATCCAACAAAAGCTTGGTGCAGACATTATTATGCAGCTCGACCAATGTCCTCCTTATCCTGCAACAAAGGAATTCGTTCAGCGTGCGGTTGACTTGTCGGCTTCTTGGGCAAAGCGTTGTTTAGCTGCTCACACCCGAGAAGACCAGGCTCTCTTTGCTATTTGTCAGGGCGGAATGGACTTGGATATGCGTCTTGAGTCTATTCGTCGTTTGGTTGAGATTAGTGATCAGAGCGTGGCAAATGGCCATAAAGATTTTAAGGGCTATGGCATTGGTGGTTATTCAGTTGGCGAAAGTCACGAGATTATGTTTGAGACCTTAGGCAGTGTTGCTCGTGCGCTTCCAGAGAATAAGCCACGCTATCTTATGGGTGTAGGTAATCCTACTACGCTCGTAAAAGCAGTGCATGAAGGCGTTGATATGTTCGACTGTGTATTGCCAACCCGAACTGCACGAATGGGCACCGCGTTCTCTCGTCAGGGAAGAATGAATATGCGTAACGCTAAGTTCATTCACGACTTCAATCCTTTGGATGAAAAGTGTGGTTGCCCAGTATGTCAGAAGCATAGCCGCTCCTACATTCGCCATTTGGTAAAACAGAACGAAATGCTCGGAAGCGTTTTGCTGAGCATTCATAATCTGTACTTCTTGATTAACCTGATGAATGAAGCACGTCAGGCTATTCTTGAAGGGAGATATGAAGAGTTTTATCAGGATTGGATGAACTCACCTGCGGCAAATGATTACTAAATACCAATCGCTCTTTTTATCGCAATTGTTGCTCTTAAGGCGTAAAAACATGCCCTCAAAGCGTAGAACGCCCTTAAGAATTCGCAAAAAAGAGTGCAAGGATAGCGTAAAAGCAGTGCATCTTTCGTAAAAATCCCGTATAACGGGATTTTCGCGCTATGATGATAGCTACGGATTTTTCAAAGAAAGATTTCTCTTGAAGAGAGAAAGATTTAGAAGTACCTCGAGAAACGTAAGGTATTAACATAATGGGGATTAAGAAAAGAAACGAAGTTTCAGAAAAGCCTTCTTCAAAGAAGCAAATAAAGCACACGAATTCAAATCGTCGTAATATGTGGCTTCTTATTATTACGGCAGTTTTGGTTGTGATTTCGGTTGCCTTATTTACTCCTCCAAATGAAAAGATCAACCAGGGTCTTGATATTCAGGGTGGTCTTTCTGTTGTTTTGAGTGCAGAAAGCACTGACGGGGATGAAGTAACTGAAGAAGACATGGAAAAGTCTCGCGCCATTATTGAATCGCGTGTAAATGCGTTGGGTGCTTCTGAGGCTACGGTACAGACTCAGGGAAATAATCAGATTCTGGTACAGATTCCTGGTTTAACTGATACGGAAACAGCGCTTGCTACTATTGGCAAGACGGGTAAGTTGGAGTTTGCTCGTGCTGACTCCTTTACTAATCCAGCAGACCAGCAGGCAATTGCAAACGGAACGTATGCTCAGAAAGAAAGCTATACCGACAGCTTGGGCAACACCTTCTATGGT
>JBJEKV010000125.1:0-3150 GCA_051878815.1 Anaerotardibacter sp.
CAGCAGGTTTCTGTTAATGAGGCGTTTTTGGATATAACCCCAACCCGCGTCAACAAAACCCATCCTATTCTTGTTGCCAGGCGAATCCAAAAGAAAGTTTCAGACCTTGGCATCACCTGTTCTATTGGTATGGGAACATCAAAAACCGTGGCCAAAATTGCCTCAAATCAAGAAAAGCCACGCGGCCTAACCGTAGTATTTCCTGGCGAAGAGAAGGCATTTCTCTCCCCTCTTCCCGTTGGCGAAATGAGCGGTATTGGAAAAGTTGCTCAGCAAAAGCTGAAATCCTTCGGCATTCATACCTTGGGGGATATTGCCAAGGCAGATTACTCCTTAGTCAAAACCCTTCTGGGTAAAAACGCCCTTACCATGCAGCAGCGTGCGCAAGGATTAGATGCGAGCGAATTCCATGTTGACGAGCAGTACGAACCAGCTAAATCAGTTTCTAACGAAATTAGTCTTGCTGTAAGTACGAACGATTTAGAAGAGATAAAAGCGCTTGCCGCAACCATGGCTCATAAGGTAGGTAGACGCTTACGCAAAAACAATCTACAAGGAAACACGCTTCATCTGAAACTTCGCTATGAAGATTTAACCATCCACACGTGCCAAAGAAACTTACCGGGGCTTTCTCAAAACGAACTTGAATGGCTCATTCACCTCAACAGTATGATTGAGCAAACCTGGGATAGGTCAAATTACGTGAGGCTTGTAGGTGTTGGCGTAAGCGGTTTTGATGCCGAAGTATACCAAGAGCAGCTCTTCGACCCATTCGAAGACCAGCGTCACTCCACGAATCAAACACCTTTAGTAGCGCAGGCCACAAAAGGCAAAGAGCTTCTGAGTGCTACTGATAAGATTGCTCAAAAGTTTGGCGAAAACGCGCTTCGCTTCGGACACGAACTGAGAACCTACCAAAACAATACGGGTAGTTCAGCAAAGAATCCCGATGATTATCGTTCGTAAGTGGGGCATTTGCCTGAACCCCCTTCCCGAACCGCTTATCTCAGCCTCTAGCATAAGCCAATAGCGCCAATAATCAATTCAAGCTATGTGCTCGAATTGATTTTCGAACACATAGCTTGAACGTATGAGTTTGAGTGGTAGTAACTGTTTGTCTCGCGACTTAGTTGAACTTGAAAATCTTCTGAGCAATGTGATAACCACCCAGACCAATCTTTCGTCCAATTTCGCCGGGAAGGTTAGTACCTGCATTGATTACGTTTAAGCGAACAGCCCAGTAATACTCAGGCGCACGCTGACGCAAGTACTCCCAGATATCGGCTCTCTTCTTTTCGTTTTCTGGAGTAGGTTCCATACGCAAGAAGGTCGAGCAGATGCACATCATCATAGAAAGATAGCTCATCATATACTTACGAAGCTTCTTATTACCAACAGTGCGAAGATCTACCGAATCAATCATAATGCGCGTAATGCGGAGCTGCTCATCAATACGAGAAAGCATGATGCTCTCATTTACTCACTGATCTTCGCGGCCAATGAAATAGCGATACATATCAACGTCGAAGTAACGAATAGTCTTTACCTCAGGAAGAGGAACATAAACAAAAATGTTATCGACGTAGAAACAGTGCTCAGGAAGACGGAAGTTCAAGTCTTTGAGCATCTGGGTACGATAAATTACCGAATGCATAAGCAAATACTGAGATGGATTAAATGGCTTAATATCCTGCCAGGTAAACTCTTTGCCAAGCGGGAACACGTGACGATAGTTCATTACCGTACAAGTACCTTCGTATACCTTTTCATACACATAGTTACCAATTACTAAGTCAGTAGCGGTATCTACGCCAGAATTCTCATTCTCTAGAAACGCAACCTGGTGACGCAAGTAAGGCATAATCTGGTCCATGGCGTATTTATCGAGCCAGTCGTCAGAGTCAACAACCTTGAAATACAAGCCAGTTGCATGATCAAGACCGGTATTTACTGCTGAACCGTGACCACCGTTTTCTTTATGAACAGCTTTAACAATTCCTGGGTGCTCTGCTGCAAGACGATCAGCAATTTCTGCAGTGTTATCCTTAGTAGAACCATCATTTACCAAAATGATTTCAATATCATCACCACAAGGAAGTAATGAGTTTACGCAGGTCTCCATGTATTCTGCTGAATTAAAACAAGGAACTGCAAAGGTAATGGTTTTCATATAGTAAGCAACCTTCCAAATAAACCTAATGGATTTTTGGATACCAAGGAACAATCATTCCACCCAAAAATGTGTCTCACTTATTGTACTTATTTCGCGGGTGAGCGGTAGTTGCTAATAAAAAAACTCGGCAAAAAGTGAACTTATCCGCCAATATCTACCGCTTATGCATCAAGCAAAAAGTTCGGAAAAATACCTTAGTAAAATGCTCATATCACTTAGGAAACCTAACATGGAAAGGGTAATTCATGAGTTTTATTACTACCCTCATTGAACGTGCTAAAGCAGACAAGAAAACTATTATTCTTCCTGAAGGCCACGATATGCGCGTTCTTGAGGCTGCTGAAGAAGTTCTTAAGCAGGAAATCGCAAATCTTATTATCGTGGGCAACGAGGAAGAGATTAATGCATCTGGCTTTGACTTGACTGGTGCTCAGATCATCAATCCAGCAACGTATGATAAAACCGATGAATTCATCAACACTCTTTACGAATTGCGTAAGGCAAAGGGTCTTACTCTTGAAGAGGCAACTGACCTCATCAAGAATGACGTAAACTACTTCGCAACCATGATGATTAAAGCAGGCTTGTGCGACGGTATGGTTTCTGGTGCTTCTTGCGCAACCGTTAAGGTTCTTTCTCCTGCATTGCGTGTTCTCAAGACCGCTCCAGGTGCACCAATGGTTTCTTCCCTCTTCATTATGGATGTTCCAAATTGCGAATTGGGAGAAGACGGCGTATTCGTATTCGCTGACTGCGCTCTTGAGGTTCAGCCTACCGCTGAGAAGCTTGCTCATATTGCTAACATGACTGGTGACTCCTTCAAGCGTCTCTTGAACAAAGAGCCCCGCATTGCTCTTCTTTCCCATTCCACCATGGGTTCTGCAAAGAATGATGATGCTAAGAAAGTTCAGGATGCCATGGCATACATTCGCGAGAACTACCCAGACCTCAATGCTGACGGAGAACTTCAGCTTGAC
>JBJEKV010000126.1:0-3123 GCA_051878815.1 Anaerotardibacter sp.
ACGATCAACAACAATCTGATACTTATCTTCATAACCAAGGTTAATCAATACTGTTTCAATCTGAGATGGGAATACATTAACACCCTTAACAACCATCATGTCATCAGAACGGCCCATTGGCTTGTGCATACGTACGTGAGTACGGCCGCAAGAGCACTTCTCACGGGTAAGGTAGCAAAGGTCACGAGTACGATAACGAATCAATGGGAATGCTTTCTTGGTCAAGCAAGTGAATACCAATTCGCCAACTTCACCCTCAGGCAGCACTTCACCGGTTTCAGGATTAATGATTTCTGCATAGAAATGGTCTTCCTGGATATGCATACCTTTCTGCTCTTCACATTCGAACGATACACCAGGACCAGAAATCTCGGTAAGACCATAGATGTCGTATGCCTTAATGCCAAGCAACTCTTCAATATCGTGACGCATTTCCTCAGTCCAAGGCTCAGCACCAAAAAAACCAGCCTTCAACTTGATCTTATCCTTCAAGCCTTTTTCGCGAATTTCTTCACCAAGGTTTGCCGCATAAGAAGGAGTGCAGCACAAAATAGTTGACTCGAGGTCTTCCATGAACTGAAGCTGACGAGCAGTGTTACCAGAAGACATTGGTAAAGTGAGGCAGCCAACCTTGTGGGAACCACCGTTCAAGCCAGGACCACCAGTAAAGAGGCCATAGCCATAAGAAACATGAACAACGTCTTCGTTAGTACCACCAGCAGCTACGATTGCACGAGCGCAGCAGTCTTCCCAAACGTTGAGGTCGTCCTGGGTATAGAAAGCAACAACACGACGGCCGGTTGTACCAGAAGTAGACTGAATACGAACGCAGTCAGACAAAGGTACACCCAAAAGACCATAAGGATACTGATCGCGAAGGTCGTCTTTTACAATGAAAGGAAGCTTTTTGATGTCTTCGATTCCTTTAATATCTTCAGGCTTTACTCCTGCTTCGTCCATGCGCTCACGATAAAATGCAACATTCTCGTATACATGCTTAATCTGCTCTACAATGCGCTCGCTCTGAAGTGCCTGAAGCTCCTCAAGAGGCATCGTTTCAATCTCAGGCTGGAAATAATTTCCCATGGCTGTCCTTTCCTTACTTTCTCCGTAAAACTGCACCAAACTACCCCATTACACCTATCAAGTCACACAAATCCCCTAACAAAAGCAGAAACTCTTTTGCAGGGAAACATAAGTTCGCACACAAACATCTTTATGCAATAAGAAAGCACACAAAAGATGTTGTGTGCTATCAAAATCGTTGTATGTGAGGTGAAATGTCTACTGAACCAGACTGTGCAGCAAAAACTGCACTCATGAGTGCATTAGCTGCTGGTGTAGAAGACTGCTGAGCATATACAGCACTCATAAGCGCATTTGCTTCTGAGTCATGTAATGCGGTATGTGCAGCGATTAAAAACATGAACAGATTTTACTAAAAGGGTTTTCTCTTAACAATAATTACTTTTAGCGAAAATGCAGTAAGGGGTATTTTTTGGGTTCACTGGTAAAAAAGGGCAGAAACTTTTGCTTCCGCCCCCTGTTCACGTACGAGTCAAATAACCGTCAATTAGTGACGGAAATGACGATGAGAAGTGAAGACCATGGTCATGCCATGCTCGTTTGCCGCATCAATAACTTCCTGGTCACGAATAGAACCACCTGGCTGAATAACGGCAGAAACGCCAGCCTCAGCCAAAGCATCTAAACCATCACGGAATGGGAAGAATGCGTCAGATGCTGCAGCAGCACCCTTTGCTGCTTCCCCAGCCTGCTCAACCGCAATACGAGCAGAGTTTACGCGATTAGGCTGACCGCCACCTTCTCCAAGGTTTACCTCATCTTTTGCAATAAGAATTGCATTTGACTTAACAGACTTACATGCCTTCCAAGCAAAAATCATATCAGCCATTTCCTGTTCAGATGGCTGGCGCTCGGTTACAACCGTAAAGGTTTCAGGCTCCTCATGCACTGCGTCAGACTCCTGGCAAAGCAAGCCACCTTCTACGCTGCGATATTCAAACGCACCGCCCGCAGGATTAACGCCGCCCGTTGCAAGAAGACGTGCGTTTGGCTTTGAAGCGTACATCTCAAGAGCGCCTTCGCTAAATTCAGGAGCAATGATTGCCTCAACAAACTGCTTGTTGCCGAAAATCTTCTCTACAACAGCCTCATCTACGCCCC
The DNA here is from genome assembly GCA_051878815.1 of Anaerotardibacter sp. Classification (GTDB taxonomy): domain Bacteria; phylum Actinomycetota; class Coriobacteriia; order Coriobacteriales; family Eggerthellaceae; genus Anaerotardibacter. The sequence continues at coordinate 2,188 of JBJEKV010000126.1, forward strand.
TGTTGAATGCAATAACACCACCATATGCGGATACTGGATCAGCTTCATGTGCCTTAACATACGCATCCACTGCGTTGTCTGCCGTGCAAACTCCGCAAGGGGTGAGATGCTTAACAATTACACAAGCTGGCTCATCAAATTCACGAACAGCAGCCCATGCAGCATCTAAGTCAAGATAATTATTGTAAGAAAGCTCTTTACCCTGCTTCTTTTCAGCGCAAGCAAGAGAGAACTCTGCGCCTGGATAACCGTCAACGCGATAGAATGCAGCACTCTGATGTGGGTTTTCACCATAGCGAAGGTCCTGAACCTTAGTGAGTCCCAAAGTGCGCTTTAGAGGGAACTCAGAAGTCTGGCCTTCTACCTGGCCTGCAAGCCAAGCAGAAATAGCAGAGTCATAAGCTGCGGTGGTCTGATAAACCTTTAAAGCAAGCTTTTTACGTGTTTCGTAGGTAGTAGCACCTTCATTTGCACGCATTTCTTCAAGAATAGCATCGTAGTTATCAGGCTCAGTAACAACTGCAACAGAAGCAAAGTTCTTTGCTGCAGAACGAAGCATGGAAGGACCACCAATATCAATGTTTTCGATGCAGTCAGCAAATTCAGCACCAGAAGCTACGGTCTTTTCGAATTCATAAAGATTAACAACAACCATATCAATCATCTCAATACCGTGCTCAGCTGCTTGAGCCATATGAGTATCAAGATCTCTTCGTGCAAGAAGACCGCCATGAATACGAGGATGAAGAGTTTTTACACGGCCATCCATCATCTCTGGGAACTGAGTTACCTCATCAATAGGAGTTACGGCAACTCCTGCTTCTGCCAAAACGCGAGCAGTACCACCAGTTGAAATTACCTCTACGCCAAACTCTTCAGTTAAAGCGCGAGCAAATTCAACAATACCTGTCTTATCAGTAACAGACATAAGTGCTC
>JBJEKV010000127.1:0-13644 GCA_051878815.1 Anaerotardibacter sp.
TTGTGAGAGACAATCATTCAGACGTCCAACTCACTGATGAAGACGCTCTTTTTGAGGGCGAACATGACTCAGAAGGCACTTTGGGCTCAATGATGTCTGGTAAGGAGTGGGGCACTGACGGACAGTATGGAGAGGGCGAACAGCTCAGCCTCAAGGACGCTCAGATGCGCGTAGAAGACGGCGAAGGGACAGCGGTACCTCAAAACCTTGCGGTAATTCAAAGTCTTACTTCAGCTCAGGATTCTGTGTCGTCCTTCAATCTTGCATCATCTCAGGATTCCGAGTTATCTCAGAGCCCTGCCAGTCCTCAAAACCTCACTGAAGTAATGCAGCAAATGCTCGATGAGGCTTTATCCTCAAGCATTGGCGTGGTTGATAAAATCGATTTCGACGAATTGGTGTTTGACGAAGATGAGTGAGTCCGAATCAATGCCTCTTCAGCGCTATATGGCGCGCTGCGGCGTTGCAAGCCGCAGGGGGAGTGAAGCAATTATTCTTGAAGGCCGTGTCACGGTTAACGGGAAGCTTGCAAATGAAATGGGAATAAGGGTAAACCCTGAAGTGGATACCGTTGCGGTAGATGGAAAAGAAATTTCCATTCCGGTCTCTCATGGGGTCATCATGCTCAACAAGCCAGCAGGGTATTTGACTTCCATGTCGGATCCATTCGGAAGGCCTTGTGTGGTTGATTTGTTGCCTCTGGATGAATATCCGGGACTTACCTATATTGGCCGCTTAGACTTCGACACCACTGGGCTGTTGCTTTTCTCAAATGACGGGGAGCTTGTTCACAGGCTATCTCATCCAAAATATCACGTTGATAAAACGTATAGAGCGAAGGTAAAAGGCGTGCCCGATCAAAACGCGCTCAACCGTTTAGAGAATGGGGTCAAGCTGGAAGACGGCATGACTTCTCCTGCGAAAGCGCGTCTCATCTCTTCGAAAAAAGGCTCTGCTGTTATCGAACTCACTATTCATGAGGGAAGAAAGCATCAGGTAAAGCGCATGTGTAAGGCAGTGGGTCATCCAGTGCAAGGCCTTCATCGCTCTTCGTTCGGCAAATTGACCTTGGGTTCTCTTAAGCCTGGTTCATGGCGTCTTCTTACTGATGAGGAAATAAGTCTTCTTGGCTGATTAGGTGACCATGATAAAATGGTTCTGAACAAATAGTTTAGAACGAGGGCTATCACGTTATGAGTGAAGAATTTAAAACAATTGCGGTTATTGGAACAGGTCTTATTGGTGCCTCTTTTTCGGGAGCCTATAGAAAGGCATATCCTGAGGCAACTATCTACGGCATTGATGTTTCGAAGGACTCCCTGATCGAGGGAGTAGAGCGCGGTTGGCTTACTGAAGGATATTTACCAACCGATGAATCGGTTGCGTCGGTTATTAATTCGTGCGAATTGGTAATGATTGCAACTCCTGTTCCTGCTACGGCAAGCTATTTTCAGCTTCTTGCTGATGTTGACTATCAGGGAATCATTTCTGACACCTGCTCAACTAAAGAACTCATTGTCGAGCAAGCACAAGAAATCCTTCCGTACCCTAATAAATACATCCCTGGCCACCCTATGTCTGGCTCTGAAAAAAGCGGCATAGAGGGTTCGCGTGATGATCTTTTCGAAGGCTGTCATTGGGTTCTCTGTCCCGATGCAGACTCTTCTCCTGAGGCTTATGCGCGTCTTCACGAAGTGCTTGCGTCTTTGGGCGCACGCGTTGTTTCGCTTTCTCGAGAAAATCATGATGAGGCCGTTGCGGTAGTAAGCCACGTCCCTCATTTTGTTGCTTCTTCCTTGGTAGAACTTGCCGTTCGCCATGCAGGAGACCAAGAAGCAATCTTCCGTTTAGCGGCGGGTGGTTTTAAGGATTCCACACGCATTGCTGCCGGTTCGCCAACTTTGTGGACAGGCATTGCATTTGATAATCAAGATGCAATTGTGAGTGGCTTAGAAGAGATTCGTGGAATTTTGGGAGAATTCTCGGCTGCATTAGCACAGGGTAACGCCGAAGAGTTTAAGCGTCTTCTCCAGGTAGCAGCTGATGCCCGTCGTTCTCTTCCAGCAAAATGGATTCCTGCAACCGAAGACTTGCTTGAGGTTCGCATTCCCATGGCAAATCGCAAGGGTGTGGTTGCAGAAGTAACTACCATTGCAAGTCAGGTTGGCTGCAACATTCAATCTATCGAAATTGATCACGTTACCTCTTCGACTGCAAATTTGATTTTGATTCTTACTGACGAAGGTGATGTTGGTAAGTTTTCAACCCAGCTTATCAAGGCTGGATTCAGTATTTCGTTTAAACCTCTCAACGTAAAGGAGGACTAGTATGACTTCTCGTGACAACATTACGCGTATTGAGCCGCTGTCTTCTCCCCTTCGTGGTTCCATTACGGTTCCTGGTGATAAGTCTATCTCTCATCGTGCCGTTCTTTTCTCTGCGATGGCCCAGGGTACTACCCGCGTGTTGGGAGTTCTTGATTCAGCCGACGTTCGCTCTTCCATCGGTGCGGTAACTGCATTGGGAGCAAAGGTTAATTTGGAAAAGCAGCCAGACGGTTCCCTTGCGGGCGGAATTACCGGTTGGGGTTCTCAGGGTCCACAGCAGCCTGAAGGTCCAATTGATTGTGGTAATTCGGGTACTACCGTTCGCTTGCTTATGGGCGTGTTGGCTCCTTGGAATATTCGCGTTGAGTTGACCGGTGACGAATCCCTCTCTTATCGTCCAATGCGCCGCATCATTGCGCCTCTCATGAAAATGGGTGTTCGCTTTGAGCCTGAAGCAAAAGAAAATCTTCCAATTGTGGAGATTGGAACACCAAACCTCAAAGCAATCACCTATGAGGCACCAATGGCTTCTGCTCAGCTTAAAACTGCTGTTTTGTTGGCAGGCATGAGAGCAAACGGTACTACTACGGTCTATGAGCCAGCACCTTCCAGAAATCATACCGAGCTTTTGCTTCCTGAGTATGGTGTTGAGACCTCTGCTGGTTATTGTGTGGCATCGGTTGAGGGTCCTGCTGCTATGACCGCTTCCGAAATTCACGTTCCTGGAGATCCTTCTTCTGCTGCATTTTTGGTATGTGCTGCGCTTCTTAAGAAGGGAAGCAGTATCCAGATTGAAAACGTGAGCTTGAACACTGCACGAACTGGTTTTGTGCGCACGCTTGAGCGCATGGGTGCTTCTATTGAAATTCGTCGTACCGGCGGAGAAGGAAAAGAACCAAGCGGCATCATTGAGGCTCACTATACTGAAAACCTCGTTGGTTGCGAGATTCCTTCTCAGCATATCGCAAGCGAAATTGACGAAATTCCGGTTCTTGCTTTGGTTGCTGCAGGCGCTAAAGGTGTTACCGTATTCAGGCAGGTTTCTGAGCTTCGTAAGAAAGAATCCAATCGTCTCGATGCAATTATTGAAGGTTTGGGCAAGCTTGGTATTGCTGCATGGTGTGAAGATGATGACTTGTATATTGAAGGACAGCCAGGATTCGAAATTCCTGACGGCTTAGTATTTGATTCTCGAAAGGATCATCGTCTTGCAATGACCTGGTCCTTGGTAGGTCTTTGCGGCAATAAGCCAGTTGAAATTATTGATTTCGACTCGGTTCGTATCAGCTTCCCAACATTCTTATCTACTTTTGAAAGGCTTTCTCGATGATTATTGCTATTGATGGTCCATCTGGAGCAGGAAAATCAACGGTAGCAAAAATTGTTGCTCGTAATTTAGGATTTTCCTGTTTAGACACAGGAGCGATGTATCGCGCAATTGCCTATAAAGCTTTATCTGAGGGCATTTCCCTTGATGATAAAGAAGCACTGGGCAAACTTGCGCAAAAGTGCATAATCTCCTTTGGCCACGACGAAGATAACCCTACTCCAAAGTATGTGTATATTGACGGGGAAGACGTAAGTGCTGCCATTCGCACGGCTGAAATTGATAAGGCGGTATCTCCTGTTTCGGCAACTCCTCAGGTTCGCACTGCTCTCGTAATGCAGCAGCAGCGCATTGGCTCTGAAGGAAACTATGTTGTTGAGGGAAGAGATATTGGCACAACCGTATTTCCTGATGCGGAAGTAAAAATCTTCCTCACTGCTTCAGCTGAGGAGCGCGCTCATCGTCGCGTTCGTCAAAATGTTGATCGCTGCATTGGCTCAACTAATTACGAAGAGGTGTTAGCTGACATTATCAGGCGTGATGAGGTGGATTCTAACCGCGCAACGTCACCGCTTAAACCAGCTGACGATGCAGTCATTATGGATTCGACAAATACGTACATCGAGCAGGTAATCGAAGATATTTGCGCTCTTGCAAAGGCTAGGTCATAAGATTTATGAGCCAAAAACAAGAAGAATTGTGGGCGAAATCACTCGGCGGAAACAACACTGACAATGAAATGGGACACGCTATTCCTCATTTTCTTTCAGGATTATTCCGTTTTCTTTGCAAAGTAGTATTTAGCTATGACGTAAAAAATATTGATATTATCCGGGGTCTCAAGGGAAAAGAACATGGTGCGGTTCTGGTAGGTCCTCATACCTCATACCTTGATCCGGTTTTCATGTTTATCGCCGTTCGTCCTTACCATTGGGTGCACCTGGTTGGCAAAGAAAGCCTCTTTTCGGTTGCAAACGGTGTTTTGGGATGGATTGTAAGTCGTATTGGTGCCATTCCGGTAAAGCGTGATTCGGCTGACAGGGCTATGGTGAAAAACGCTTCCCGTATGCTTAAAAACGGGGAATTGGTAGGCATTTTTCCTGAAGGAACGCGAAGAGGAAAGGGAGACGTTTCCTGTAATCTTCACGGTGGTGCAGCTTTAATTGCTCGCATGGGAAAGGCACCACTGGTTCCGGTTGGCCTTACTAACGTTTCTCGCGTTAAGGAGAAAGGCAAGAGACTTCGCTTGCCAAAAATTACGGTGACGTTTGGCGAACCAATTGACTTGGCGGAGTTCAATTTCTTGCCAAAAGACGAGCGTCTTGATGGTTGTGTTTGGTATGTAATGCGCGAATCGTTTGCACTTACGAACGGATGCGCAGCTCAAGAAGTTGATATGGCCGAGCTCTTTCCTGAGAATAAGGACTACACTGCAATTTTCGAAGAACACCCTATCAAAACAGTAGATATTGACTCTTTGCCTACCTACGAGCAGGCGTTAGTGCGTATGGAAGCTAAGAAGGCAGCAAAGAAAGAGTCAAAGCAAGAAGTAGAGCAAGAATCCGAGAAAGAAGCAAAGGATACTCAGTAACGTGAAGAATCTCAAGATTGTTCTCGCAAAGAATGCAGGTGCTTGCTACGGCGTTCAGCGTGCGCTTGATATGACGTATAAAGCGTTCGAAACGTATGGCAGCGTGTCAACTTTGGGCCCTTTGATTCACAACCCAGGCGTAGTACGTAATCTGGAGAATCTTGGCATTAGTGTGGCGAAATCTCCCGAGGAAGCAACGTCTAAGGCTATCATTATTCGTTCTCATGGCGTAGTGCCTCAGGTTATTCGCAATCTTGAAGATAAAGGCCTTACTGTTGTAGACGCTACCTGCCCTCACGTTATGCGCGCGCAAAAAGCGGCAGCGCGTCTTGCGCGAGATGGATACCATGTCCTCGTAGTAGGAGAGGCGGGCCATCCTGAGGTAGAAGGAATTTCTGCTCATGCACTTGAAGAAAGCGGAAAGTGCACTATTGTAGGTTGCCCTGAGGATATTCCTGAGCTTCTCGAAGAAAAGATTGGTATCGTAGTTCAAACTACGCAATCGCGAGAAAAATTAGAACAGATTGTGGAAGCTTTGCAGAATAGGGGAGTTAATCCGGTAGTAAAGGATACAATTTGTTCAGCTACGACTCAGCGTCAAGAGGCTGCTTCAACGCTTGCTCATGATGCTGATGTGATGATTGTATTAGGTGGAAGAAATTCATCAAACACAACGCGTTTGTTTGAATTATGCTCTAAACAGTGTCAACGCGTTTTTCATATTGAAACGGTAGACGAAATTGATTCATCATGGTTTAAGGAAAATGAGGTTGTGGGCATCAGCGCTGGCGCTTCAACTCCGGAAGATCAGATTAAATCAGTTATTACCTATTTAGAATCTCTGTAATGTGCCCGTTAAGGGTTTAAGAAGTTAGGATATTGACGATGGCATTGCCGATTGTTGCAATTGTTGGACGACCAAATGTAGGTAAATCTACTTTGGTAAATCGTCTTGCAGAAAATAACGAAGCAATCGTTCACGAGATGCGTGGCGTAACTCGTGACCGTTCGTACCATAAAGCAGACTGGAATGGTGTTGAGTTTACCCTTATAGATACGGGTGGTATCGAAATTGGAAATGACGACCGTTTCCAGGGTTCTATTCGTGCTCAAGCACTTCTTGCAGCAGATGAAGCAGACGTTATTCTCTTCTTGGTAGACGGTAAAACAGGCATCAATACTGACGACTCTGCGGTTGCCCGTATTTTGCGTCGCAGTAAAAAACCAATCTTCTTGGTAGTAAATAAGCTTGATAATCCTGCTCGCACGGAAGCTATGTGGGAATTCATGCAGTTGGGTATTGGTGAGCCATGGGCAATCTCTGCTCTTCATGGAACTGGCACGGGTGACTTGCTTGACGAAGTGGTTCGCGCTTTGCCTGAGTATGAAGAGGAAGAAGAGATTGAGTCAATCAATGTTGCAATCATTGGTAGGCCAAACGCAGGTAAGTCTTCTCTCACTAATAAGATGACCAACAATGAGCGTTCTATCGTTTCCGACGTTGCAGGCACCACCCGTGATGCAATCGACACGCTTATTGAACACGAAGGCCGTTATTACACTATTGTTGATACGGCTGGTTTGAGAAAGAAAAGCTCTATTGACGAAGACGTTGAATACTATGGCTTCGTCCGCGCGCTTCGTGCTATTGACCGTGCCGAAGTAACCTTGTTGGTAATTGACTCAACTATTGGCCTTACTGACCAAGACCAGCGCGTTGCTGGTATGGCGGCAGAGCGTGGTTGCGCTATGGTAGTTATTCTTAATAAGTGGGATATTGTCGAAGGTCCAGAGCGCAAAGCTGAAATTCGCGAGCGAATTGAAGATCGTCTTACCTTTGTTGGCTATGCACCAGTTATTGCAATTTCAGCAATGACAGGAAAGAACGTTCATCGCATTTGGAATGCTATTGATACTGCATTCGACAACTACAATCAGTCTATTCCAACTTCGAAGTTAAACAATTGGTTGCAAGATATTCGCGACTTTGGTCACACTATTTCCAAGGGCAAGAAGCTTTTGAAGATCAAATACGTAACTCAGACCGCAACATGCCCTCCACAGTTTACGTTCTTCTGCAATCATCCCGATATTATTGAACCTTCCTACGAGCGTTATCTTGAGAATAGATTGCGCGAGAGTTTTGACTTAGAAGGAACTCCCGTTCGTTTGAAGTTTAAACGTAAGGATTAAATCAAGTGTTTTCAGTAGCTTATATCTTAGTTTTTGCCGTTGCCTTTTTATTAGGCTCCATTCCTTGGGGCGTTATCATTTCTAAGGTTTTCTTTAAGAAGGATATTCGCCAAGAGGGCTCAGGCAATATTGGAACTACCAATGCTATGCGCTCAATGGGCAAGGTTGGTGGCTCAGCCGTATTTGTGCTCGACTTTGGTAAAGGTCTCTTGTCAGGCTTTTTAGGCCTTGTCTTTGCTTCAACCTTTAACTTTACTCCAGGCTCTTTTGAATATCAGATTTGCTGCGCTTGCGCATTCATTGGCTGCGTATCGGGTCATATTTATTCTCCATGGCTTGGCTTCCATGGCGGAAAAGGTATTGCAGTTGCGGTAGGTGCGCTCTTTATTGTGTTTGGCCCAGTTGGCGCGTGTCTTGAACTCTTGCTCTTTGCGGTATTAGTATTGCTCACGCGTTATGTTTCGGTTGGCTCTATTGCTGCAGCAGTTGCCTGCCCATTTTTTGCCCTATTTTTCTATTGGGGAAACATCCCTGCTATTGTCTTGATTACTATTCCAGCATTGCTCGTTATTTATGCTCATAGACAAAACATCTCTCGTCTTATGAATCATTGCGAAAACCGTATTGGTTCTAAGAAGGTGAAAAACTAATGACTGTTGCAGTAGTAGGCGCTGGTTCTTGGGGAACTGCGCTCGCTCAAGTATTGAGCATAAGTGGCAATGAGGTAGTTATTTGGGCGCGTAAAGAAGAGGTTGCTCAATCAATTAACGAACGCCACATTAATCCTCGCTACTTATCTGATTCGGTATTGAGCAGCTCTATTTCCGCAACATCTTGTTTGGAAGAGTGTTTATCGGGTGCCGAGGCTGTTGTGGTGGTTACCCCTTCTCGTTTGATGCGAGAGATGGCTACTGCCTTCAAGCCAGTAGTTTCTGACAATACGCCAATCATTCTCTGTTCGAAAGGTGTTGAACAGGACACGGCGCTCCTTCCTATAGAGGTTTTCAAAGAGATTCTTGGCAACGAAGAACGCTTGGCAGTTTTGTCTGGTCCAAATCATGCAGAAGAGGTAATTCTTGGCCAGCCTTCTGGTGCGGTCATTGCTTCGCCATCAGATGAAACAGCCGTTATGTTCAGGGATATGTTTACTTCAACATTCTTCCGCTGCTACACGTCCTCCGACTATTATGGCGTTGAGTTGTGTGCGGCTTATAAGAACGTTATTGCTATTGCGGTAGGCATTTCTTATGGTCTTGGCTATGGCGATAACACGGCTTCCTTGCTTATTACTCGTGGCATGGCGGAAATGGGCAGATTGGTGAGCGCATGCGGTGGTGATCCTATGACTGTTATGGGTCTTGCGGGCGCGGGTGACATGATTGCTACCTGTACCTCAGAGCATTCTCGTAATAGGTCCTTTGGTAAGCTTTTAGCCGAAGGTGGCACCTTGGCAGAATATGAGGAGAGAACTCATATGGTTGTTGAGGGTGCTCTTGCATGTCAAACTATCTGTCCATTGGCTCAAAAGCATGAAGTAGAGATTCCTATTGCTAACGTTGTTCGTGAAATTGTATGGAATAACGCTCCTATTAAAGAGGCTATTGTTTCTCTGTTTAAGCGTCCTTTAAATGTTGAATTTTGGGGTTTTTAGCAATACTCTTAAAGTAACTGTAGCACCTAACTAAGAAGGGTGAGGCTCATGCAAACGCAAAAACCTTCTTATTATTTGTATCAGACTCCGTTTGGTCGTCTCACAATAGTGTGTGATGGAGCGTCAATAACTCATATATTGTTTGGCGCCCAAAAACTTGATTTACCGTATAAGCCTTCGTCTCTTACCACTCAAGCATCAACCCAAATTCTTGAATACTTAGCCGGAAAGCGAAAAGAATTCGATCTTCCTCTCAATCCTCAAGGAACCGAGTTTCAAAAACGAGTATGGGACGAATTAAAACGAATTCCTTATGGCGAAACGCGAACGTATAAAGATATCGCCGAGGCCTTAGGTAATCCAAAGGCGATGAGAGCAGTGGGAAGCGCCAATAATAAAAATCCTATTCCAATCATTATTCCTTGTCATAGAGTTATTGGTATAAATGGTAATCTAGTAGGGTATTCAGGCGGACTTGCCATTAAAGAGATGCTTCTTTCTCTTGAAGCAAATCATAAAGATTAACGTGTTACTAGGAGGCTTCCTTGTTTGGTTCAGTAAAGATTGCTCCCTCTATTCTTTCGGCAGATTTCATGAATTTCGAAAAAGATATTCGCATGCTTGAGCAAGCGGGAGCGGATTTTGTGCACGTAGACGTAATGGATGGTCATTTTGTTCCTAATCTCACGTTAGGCGTTCCGTTTGTTTCTCAATTAAAAGCTATTACCAACCTTCCACTTGATGTTCATTTGATGATTAGCAACCCTTCAGAACAGCTTGATTGGTATCTGAAGGCAGGAGCTGACATTGTTACCTTCCACATTGAGGCCATCGAATCTGAGCAGGAAGGTCACGAATTAATTAGCCGTATTCGCCAGGCCGGTGCAAAACCAGCTATTTCCTTAAAGCCTGATGCTCTAATTGAGAGTTTGGCTCCATTTATTGCTGATTTGGATATGGTTTTGGTTATGAGCGTATTCCCTGGCTTCTCAGGTCAGTCCTATATTGAGGGTTCTGAGCAGAGAGTTGCTCAGGTTGTCGAAATGGCCAAGGATGTAAATCCAGATCTTCTTATTGAAGTTGATGGCGGTATTAGTCCAAATAGAACCGCTGGACTGGTGGGAAGCAAAGGTGCTGATGTTCTTGTTGCGGGTTCCGCGGTATTTTGTGCCGAAAATCCTGCTCAAGCTATTGCTGATATTCGCAATGCAGCAACTTCTTCTCTTTCATAAACAAGAAGAGGGCACGCAATGATTTATCTTGATTGGGCTGCAACTACGCCTCTTTCGCGTGAGGCGTACGATGCTATGTCCAAACTGCTTATCCCAGGAATTGAGGGATTGGAGCAGGGCAACGCAAACGCAAATTCTCTCTATGATTGTGGACGAACTGCCTTCAAGGCGCTTGAGAATGCGCGCGTAGAGCTGGCATTTTGCTTGGATGCACGCGGTCACGAGGTGTTTTTTACCTCGGGAGCAACCGAATCGGATAATGCGGCACTTTTTGGTATTGTTGAGGGCTGCCTTCAGGCACGAAAGAAAAAGCCAAGCGCAGAGAAATACCAGGTGGTAATTTCTGCTATCGAACATGATGCAATTCTCAAGACCGAACGCGGGCTCAAGCAGCAGGGAATTGAGGTTGTTAAGGTATTTCCGAATAAGGCGGGCCATATTGAAGTAGAAGCGCTTAAAAAGGTGCTTACCGAACATACCCTCTTGGTGTCTATCATGGCGGTTAATAACGAAATTGGCTCCGTGATGGATATTAAATCCTTGGCAAAAGCTGCTCACGAAAAGGGCGCACTCTTCCATACGGATGCAACTCAGGCGTTTGGAAAGATTCCTGTTTCGGTAAAAGAGTGGGGTGTTGATGCGCTTTCTCTCTCTTCGCACAAAGTAGGTGGACCAAAAGGCGTCGGAGCTCTCTACCTTAGGGCACGCACTCCTTTTAAGCCGCTTTTAGTAGGCGGTGGCCAGGAATTAGGAATGAGAAGTGGTACTCAAAACGTTCCTGGAATTGTAGGGTTTGCTGCCGCAGCAAAACATTCAGTAGAAGTACTTGAGGCGCAGGCAGCTCGCTTGAGGGAACTGCGCGATTATTGTTATCGGGAACTCACTTCTTTGGAAGGCGTTGTTCCAACGGTTGAAATAGAAGCCGGTTCTAAAGATTATGCTCCTCACGTGGTGAACGTGATGGTTAAAGGGTTTGAGAGCGAAACGCTCATTCTTCGTTTGAGCAGTGAAGGCATTTGTATTTCAGGGGGTTCTGCCTGCTCAACAGGGTCTCTCGATCCAAGCCATGTGTTGAGTGCGCTCACTATTCAGAAGAAATTAGCGCTTGGTTCTGTTCGTGTTTCTATGGGGGAATTAACAACTAAGGAAGACATTGATACGTTTCTTGATTCGTTTAAGCGAGCAATCTCGTATTAAGTAATGGGGAAGCAAGAAGTGTTATAGCGAGCAATGCTGCGTTAAGAGGTCTCACGCGAAACGGTTTTATATTAAACAACGGCGAAGTGGGAAGTGCTATAACAAGCAGTGTTTTTTAACAATGTCGTACTAGTTGGCTAAAAGGAATTCAAAAGGGGAAGTAATGACAATCGAAAATAAAGGTCTTGGTATCACGGTAGGTGACCTTGAAGCAATTCTGCTTAAGGCGTTTCCAAAAGAAGATGCCGAAGAGTGGGATTACACCGGCTTGCGTGTAGGAGATCCAAATCAGGAAGTAACGGGTATTGCTATTACGCTCGATCCAACAGTTGAATCAATGGAAAAGGCTCTTGAAGCAGGGGCAAATGTTCTCATTTCTCACCATCCTCTTTTCTTGGAGCCTCCAACTTCCTTCCTTCCTTTCGAAATTGAAGGACAAACACCAGGCTCAGCTATCTATTTCGCGCTTACTCATGGGCTGGCTTGCATGAACTTTCATACTGCCTGTGATGTTTCCGTTCAGGGCTTAAAAGCGCTTCCAGAACGTCTTGGTCTTCGCTATATTAATCCGCTTCTTCCTCTTGCAAATTCTTCAGAAAAGGGATTTGGTGCGGTATGCGCTATTGAGTGTATGGATAAAACGCAAAGTGTATCACTTGCAAGCCTTGCTATTCGTACGCATGAAAGCTTAGGGGTAGTTCCTCGCGTTTGGGGAGATGAGAATAAGGTTATTACTTCCGTAGTGTGTTGTGGTGGTTCGGCAAGCTTCTTGCTTAAAGATTGTCTCAAAGCAGGAATCGATTGTCTTATTTGCGGCGAGGTTAAATATCACGATTGCCTTGATGCTTATAAGTCTGGTTTGTCTATCATTGAGCTGGGTCACGATTATTCCGAGTATGCTCTTTGTGACGTTCTTGAACAAACGCTTCTCGACGAATCATTAGACGCATCTTCGATTACAATTATTAATCAAGAAAAGAATTGGAGTATTCCTGAACTTGCTTCTCGCACTATTCCTATGTAATGGCTTGAAGAATTAGTTTTGCTAAAAAGAAAGGCTTTTCATGTTTGCTTCTCAAGCTGAACTCGACACGCTAAAAAGACTACAAGAGGTTGATGGTGAGCTTGTTCGCCTCGAAAAAGAACTTGCAAATCTTCCTCAGTATGCTGCTATTGCTGACACAAGAAAAAAACTTGCTGATATTGTGGCAAAAAAGGTTCAGGTTCAGGACATGCTTGATGAGGCTGAAGAAAAGTTTGAAGCACTTGAAAAAGAAGATGAAGAACTTATTGAGCGCCAGCATGAGGCTGAGAAAAATCTTGAAGAAAACCAGGCTGATTATCGTATGGTGAAGAATTACACCAACGATTTAAATACCATTGCAAAGCAGCGTGAAAAGCTTTCGGTAAAGATTCAGGCGGTAGAAAATCAGCTCAACAAGATCAACCCCGTTATGAAGCAGATTATGGCTGCGTGTGTAGCTCATGAACAGAAAGAAAAAGAGCTCATTGTATCCTTCAAGCAGGAAGGTGGCGCACTTCAGAACCGCATTGTTGCGGCAAAGAAACTTCGCAAAGAATTAGCAGAATCATTATCCGGCGAAGTCTTGAAGGTGTACGAACAGAAGAAAAATGTTTGCGGCCCAATTGCGTTGGCGGTTGTGGAAAATGGCTCTTGCAGTGCATGTCGCATGAAGTTTGATGTAGGACGTATGAGCATGGTAAAGCAGGATGCTCCTCTTTCAACCTGTCCTGGTTGTAGACGCCTTTTGATCGTTCAAGAATAAGCAGACTTCTTACCAAAAAGGGAAGAGAGACAGGTGCTTTTCCTAAGACGCCAATTGAATAGCAAGCTTGTACAGAGATGAGATGCGATTATGAAATTGATTACCCGTGAAGTAGCTGAAAATCAGGAACACTACTTTTTAAGTAGCGAGGCATCCTTTTCTGACGAAAGTGAAGGGCGTGTTAATTCGGGTGATCCCGATTTGTATAGAAATGAGTATCAGCGAGACCGCGATAAAATCCTTCACACGAAAGCTTTTAGGCGTTTATCCCACAAAACACAAGTGTTCCTTGCACCAAAAGGGGATCATTACCGTACGCGCTTAACCCACACGCTTGAG
>JBJEKV010000128.1:0-3029 GCA_051878815.1 Anaerotardibacter sp.
AAGGTACGCATGGTGAGCTGAGTACCAGGCTCGCCAATGGACTGAGCAGCGATAATACCAGCTGCAACACCAATGTTTACTGGACGACCAGTTGCCAAGTCCCAACCGTAGCACTTCTGGCAAATGCCCTGCTTAGCATGGCAAGACATAACGCTACGATGACGAACAGACTCAACACCAGCAGCTGCAAACTTCTTCAACTGATCGAGAGAAGAAATATATTCACCAGCCTCAAGCATTACTTCGCCCGTTTCAGGGTTTACTACGTCGTCACAGAGACAACGACCAACAACCATCTCATTTACTTCGCCCTTTTCAGTAAGAACTGGAGCGTTAACGCCATCGTTAGTACCGCAGTCAATTTCGCGAATAATAACATCCTGAGCAACGTCAACAAGACGACGGGTAAGGTAACCAGAGTCAGCAGTACGCAATGCGGTGTCAGCAAGACCCTTACGAGCACCGTGAGTAGAAATAAAGTATTCCAATACGGACAAGCCCTCGCGGAAGTTTGCCTTAATAGGACGGTCAATAATCTCACCCTTAGGGTCAGACATCAAACCACGCATACCAGCCAACTGACGAATCTGCTTGATATTACCTCGAGCACCAGAGAATGCCATCATGTAGATTGGGTTGAACTTGTCGAAGTTGTTAGCCATAGCTTCGCCAACTGCTTCGTTTGCTTCATTCCAAACGTCTACAACCTGCTTATGACGCTCTTCATCAGACATGAGACCTAATACGTAGTCTTCGTCGATGATTGCAACCTTCTTGTCAGCTTCAGCCAAAATCTCAGCCTTCTGAGGAGGAATGGTTGCGTCATAAACGGATACCGTAACACCTGCACGTGTTGCGTAGTGGAAACCAGCAGCCTTCAAACCGTCCAAGATTGGTTCCATCTCAGAGATGGTGTAACGGTTGCAGCAGTCCTCTACCAAACGAGAAATCTGGCTCTTATTCATTTCAAAGTTCAAGAATGGATAATCTTCTGGCAATACGTTGTTGAAGGTAATGCGTCCGATAGTAGTTTCGAAACGCTGACCTGCCTTGTATTCAACCATTTCGTCGAAGGAAGAAGCTACCAAAGTGTCCTTCTCAAGACGAACGAAAATCTTTGCCTGAAGATCCAATTCAGCACGAGCGTCGTATGCGTTGATTGCGTCCTCGAAGTTGATGAATGCGCGACCCTCACCTGGGAAGCCATCACGAGCAGCAGTCAAGTAATACAAACCAATAATCATGTCCTGAGTAGGTACAGTCAAAGGACGACCATGAGCAGGAGACTTGATGTTGTTTGCGGAAAGCATCAAAACGCGTGCTTCAGCCTGAGCTTCGTTGCCCAAAGGTACGTGAACAGCCATCTGGTCACCGTCGAAGTCAGCGTTAAATGCAGTACATACCAATGGATGAAGCTTAATAGCCTTACCTTCAACCAATACTGGCTCAAATGCCTGAATACCCAAACGATGCAAGGTAGGTGCGCGGTTGAGCAATACTGGGTGTTCGGTAATAACCTCTTCCAAAACGTCCCAAACATAGGTTGCGCCACGATCTACTGCACGCTTAGCAGCCTTAATGTTGGAAGCATATTCAAGTTCAACAAGGCGCTTCATAACAAATGGCTTGAACAATTCGAGAGCCATCTTGGAAGGCAAACCGCACTGGTGGAGCTTGAGCTCAGGACCAACAACGATTACGGAACGACCAGAGTAGTCAACACGCTTACCAAGCAAGTTCTGACGGAAACGACCCTGCTTACCCTTAAGCATGTCTGCCAAGGACTTCAAAGGACGGTTGCCAGGACCAGTTACTGGACGGCCACGACGACCATTGTCGAACAATGAGTCAACTGCCTCCTGAAGCATACGCTTTTCGTTATTAACGATAATCTCAGGAGCACCCAAGTCCAAGAGACGCTTCAAGCGGTTGTTACGGTTGATTACACGACGATACAAATCGTTCAAGTCGGAAGTAGCGAAACGGCCACCATCAAGCTGAACCATAGGACGAAGATCTGGAGGAATAACTGGTACTACATCCAAAATCATGTCGTGTGGATGGTTGTCAGAATGCAAGAATGCGTCAACAACCTTCAAGCGCTTAATAGCTTTGGTGCGCTTCTGTCCCTTACCCGTAGCTACTACTTCGCGGAGCTCTTCAGCAGTCTTTTCCAAGTCAATTTCGTCAAGAAGCTCACGAACAGCCTCTGCACCCATGCCACCATGGAAGTACTCAGAGTAGTTCATGCGCATTTCGCGATAGAGAGCCTCGTCAGAAATAAGCTGCTTAGGCTCAATCTTCATGAATGCTTCGAGTGCTTCAGAGCGAAGTGCTTTGCGCTCATTGAGCTCTTCATAAATGTCAGCAATTTCTGCTTCTACTTCTTCAGTAGAAAGACGCTCATCTTCGTCAATATCATCAACGAATTCATCTTCCTCTGGAACATAGTCAACAGAAAGACGACGAGTAGCCTCGATCAAACGATCGCGCTCTGCGTCCAATTCTTCCAAGTCTGCTACCAATTCGTCACGAAGCTCTTCTGCGTCTTCGTCACGAGCCTCTTTGTCAACCTTGGTGATGATAGAGCTAGCGAAGTAAAGAACCTTTTCCAATTCTTTAGGAGCAATATCAAGCAAGTAACCCAAGCGGCTTGGAGAGCCCTTGAAATACCAAATGTGAGATACCGGAGCAGCAAGTTCGATATGACCCATGCGCTCACGACGAACCTTGGAGCGAGTTACCTCAACACCACAGCGTTCGCACACAATACCCTTGAAACGGATACGCTTGTATTTACCGCAAGCACATTCCCAGTCCTTGGTAGGACCAAAAATCTTTTCGCAGAACAAGCCATCCTTTTCAGGCTTCAATGTACGGTAGTTAATGGTTTCTGGCTTCTTAACTTCGCCACGAGACCAGCTACGTACGTCCTCTGAGGAAGCGAGAGAGATGCGGATAGTATCAAAGTTATTTACGTCAAATTCGCTCATTTACATCTCCTCTCCACCAATAAGGTCGATAGAATC
>JBJEKV010000129.1:0-13279 GCA_051878815.1 Anaerotardibacter sp.
TGTAGTTAGTTCCCTTTGGACGTCGGTTGTCTTGAGAACGAGGAAAATCGTCCGGGTTATTGTCTCTCATACCCTTATCCCTATTCGCTAAACACTTTTTTAAGGTTGATGATAACAATAATTCTTGGTTTGTGAACCTAAAAGTGGTCTTTTGGAAAGGCTTTTCTGAAAGTGTTTTATACTAGTCCTGGAAAAACGAGAAAGGTCTAAAGCATGATCATTAAAAAGACACCTGCTCAAATTGACGAAATGGCAAAAGCAGGTCGATTAAGCGCAAAAGTATTACGTGAAGTTGGTAAAGCAGTTCGCCCAGGAGTTTCTACCGCTGAGTTAGATAGACTCGCAGAAATGCTGATCCGTATGGAGGGCGGCATTCCTGCGTTTAAGGGTTTGTATGGCTTCCCTGCATCAATTTGTGCATCAGTTAACGAACAGATTGTTCATGGCATTCCAAGCCCAGGAGTTATCCTCCAGGAGGGTGACATTATTTCCATTGACACTGGCGCAACCGTAAATGGTTGGGTAGGTGACAATGCCTGGACATTCCCGGTTGGAAAGATTTCTCCTGCTAAGCAGCACCTCCTTGATGTAACCGAAAAGTGCATGTGGGCAGGTATTAATGCAGCTCGGCCAGGTAATCGCTTAGGTGACATCGGTGCCGCAATTCAAGAGATTGCAGAAGCTGAAGGATATGGTGTTGTACGCGAATATGTAGGTCATGGCGTTGGTCGCGTTATGCACGAAGATCCAAACGTTCCAAACTATGGCAAGCGCCATACCGGAATTCTCCTTGAGCCAGGCATGGTAATTGCTATCGAGCCAATGATTAATATGGGAACCCATAAGACTAAGCAGATGTCTGATGGTTGGCTTGTAGTAACGCGCGATGGTAAGCCTTCTGCTCACTTCGAAAAGACCATTGCTATTACCGAAGATGGTCCTCGTTTGCTTACGGTTGAAGAAGAGTATCGTAGGCCAATCGCAAAGCCTAATAAGTAGAAGCGGTAATTGTGCGCTAAACGTTGAACGTGACCTTTAAAAAATAGGCTGGAATTTTAACTTCCAGCCTATTTTTGTATTCGCTTCATGTGTTAGCTGCGTTTTAATTTGCCCAGGAACTTATTTCCAATAGAAGCAAGAATGCTAAATTCTTGAACTTTCAATACCTTGCAAATACCGAACGAGATTACAAGGCCAAGACAGCCAAATACGCAAACGATTCCTAACGAACCTAAGATACCAACAAAACCACCGCTTAAGTTGAGGGCAGTATTTGCGGCAGTTGCGCCGAAGTAAACCACAACCATAGCTACGACACTACCCATAGTGGTCTTGAAAGCAGTTTCGATAACCTGCTTATTGCCATAGTTGCCAACGCGTTTATTAACTAGAACGCTGCAGATTACGAACATGATTCCGTAGAACGCAATGTCGGCAAGAGGAATGCCAATAAGCCCAATCTCAGGGTTGTTACATAAAAGGTAGTAAAGAATTACCTGGGGGATACGCAATGCAAAGTCGATGATAGCGAACTGAAGGAAGCTTCGCAATGCAGCGAATACGCGATACATATACATGTAACCTGCATAGAACGGTAAGCTGAAAATCCAAACAAACAAAACTTCGCCAACAAAGATTGCATCGTCACCCTTAAAAGCACCTGCTTGGAATAGCTGCATCAACGGAATTGCGAGCGCGCCAACCATAGCAGCAAGCGGAATAATAAGGAAGAAGGTTGAGCTCAGTCCACTCTGGATAAAGTGTTTGAATCCTTTCCAGTCTTCTCGTGCAGCGCAATCGGAAAGCTCGGTAAACAGGGTAGTGGAGAGCGAAACCGCAATAACGCCATACGGAAGTTGGTACCACATCCAGGCATAATTTAAGGTGGAAGGACCATTAGCTGCTGCATCGAGCGAAAATGCATTGCGGCAGCTGAAAGTAATCATGGTGCCTGCAATGTAGACAAACATAGGAATTGCAACCTTGATTGCCTCTTTGAGCATTGGATCTCTTAAGTTGATGTGAGGAGTGTATTTGAATCCCTGCTTAATCAAGGCAGGGATTTGTGCACCAAATTGGAATACAACACCTAACGAGGTACCAATAGCAAGCCACCACATAGCAAATGATGCATCAACGCCAGAGAAGAACACGTAGCCAAACATGGTGATAATAACCACGATATTGTTTACTACCGGAGCCAATGCAGGAAGAAGATAGTTGCGCTCCGCGTTAAGAATGCCGGTAATTACCGCACCTACGCCATAGAGAAGAATCTGGATCGAGAACACTCTAAAGAAGAAGATTGCCAAATCTTTTTCTTCGCCACTTCCGATAGTAAAAGTCTGGGTCTCAATTACTAAAGGAGCGAAAACGGAGCAGGCAAGCGTAAGGAGGCCAAGGAATACTAAAACAATGCTGAGCATGTTTGACGAAAACTTATACGCATCCTTTTCGCCACCTTTTTCTTTCGAAAGAAGATAGAGAGGGAGAAATGCCGTTGCAAGAAGGCCGCTTGCTGCTAATTCGTAGATCATAGCAGGCAGGTTGTAGGCAATTTGGTACGCAGAAGTAAGAAGCGTATTGCCAAGCGCAAAAGCCATTGCCCATGTTCTTACCAGGCCCGTAACTCGTGAACCGAGGGTGCAAAGCGTGATGAGTCCGGTATTTTTCATGATTGATGAAGATGAATCGGTTGCCACGATACTCCTTTGTTTATGAGGCGTTTTTCGAAAAGTCTTCAAAAGAATTTTCTGAGAAAAACTTAACCTGTAACATCTTTGGTTTTCGTTAGTTGTATTATTTTTGTCATGAATACTCGAGGGGGATATGGTTACGCTATCTCAAAGAGCTTTTTCACGGCAACTTATAATTTAATCACGAGTGAGATACTTTTTTGAGTAATTAAGGAAAATTACATATGCGAGTTTTATTAGTAAGAAATACCTTTAATAGCGAAGCAACCGATGCGGCCTTTATGCTGGCATCGTTTTTTAATATGCAAGGTATCGAATTTGATTCTTATAGTTCCGAAGACATTTTGTCTCCTAACGTGATTATTGATCATAGTGTTGAGGGCGGAGATCCTCATTATGATTTAGCAATCGTGCTTGGTGGAGATGGCACTATTCTTCATACAGCATTACAAATTAAATATGCACGTGTTCCAATTCTTGGTATTAACTTTGGTCACCTCGGATTTATGGCTAACAATAAAGCAAGCGTTCTTCCTTTAGTAATGGATGCGCTTGCAGGTGAGTTAAAGCAAGAGGTTCGAACTAATCTTCATATTGACGTGTATTGTGAAGAGGATTTTGAGAATATCCCTTATGGTAAAAAGGCTGACTTTAAATGCCCGCTTCCTGAAAAGCCTTCGCATTCCTTCTTTGCACTTAATGAAGCAACCCTTTCTCGTGGCAATAATGGTCGAATCATTGGCTATTCGTATGCAGTAGGAGGCGAAAAGGTTGCTGACTTGCGCGGTGATGGTTTGATTATTGCAACTGCAACGGGTTCTACCGCTTATGCGCTTTCTGCAGGTGGCCCTATTGTTTCGCCTGGTTTTGGTGGCTTAGTTGTTGTTCCTATTGCTCCTCATACCTTAAACTCACGTACTTTATTAACGGAACCTTCAGACGTCATTGAGGTTGCAATGGACTCCTCTATTGGTAATAGAGAGGCAACCTTGTTTATTGATGGCGAACTTATTGAGCCAAAAAGCCCTATTCGCCGCTTAGTAGTTCGCACGGGAGAAGACCCAACTATCCTTCTTCGCCAGCCAAATCAAAACTTCTATAAAACGGTAAGCAAGGAGTTCTTCTATTCAGGTCCAAACCTTTGGGAATAGATGAGAAGAGCCGTTGATGCGTTCGAAAATGATATAAAGAGAACCGTTGACGCGTCTGAAAAAGATATGAGAAGAATCATTGACGTGTTCGAAAAAGATAATAGTTCCCGGTTTGTAAAATCAAAGTTTCTTGAGTGTTAAATGACTTATTACTAAGTGTTAGTAAAACCATATATTAGGTACAGTGAAAAAACGTTAGAAGACATTCTTCTGGCGTTTTTTTTATGTGGTGAAGATGTTTCGTTTATTTAACAAAAGGTGCAAAACGAAACAAAAGGAATAGGGTTGAGGACTACATGACAAAGCATATTTTCGTTACCGGTGGTGTTGTTTCTTCTTTAGGAAAGGGAATCACAGCAGCTTCTTTGGGTCACTTGTTGAAGGCACGAGGCTACAAGGTGACTATGCAAAAGATGGATCCATATCTCAATGTTGATCCAGGCACCATGTCTCCTTTCCAGCATGGTGAAGTTTTTGTTACTGAAGATGGCCACGAAGGCGACCTCGACTTGGGTCACTACGAGCGCTTCATCGATGAAAACCTTACCCGTGAATCTAACTTTACTCAGGGTTCTATCTACAAGAGCCTTATTACGCAAGAACGTCGCGGTGATTTTCTTGGTGGTACGGTTCAGGTTATCCCTCACGTAACCGAGGCTATTAAAGAGCGCCTTCGCCGTATTGCTGACCAGACAAAAGCCGACATCGTAATCTCAGAAATTGGTGGCACAATTGGTGACATCGAGTCTCTTCCATTTATTGAGGCAGCTCGACAGTTCAAAAAGGAAAAGCCATACGGAGATGTTCTCTTTATTCACTGCACCTTGGTGCCTTATATCGCAGCTGCTCATGAGGTAAAAACTAAGCCAACCCAGCACAGCGTTAAAGAGTTGCGCTCAATTGGTGTTCAGCCTGACTTTATTGTGTGCCGCTCCGATCATGAAATCAATGACAAGACGCGAGAGAAGATTGCGCTTTTCTGCGACGTACGAGAAGAAGAAGTTCTTTCTTGTATCGACGCTCCTTCTATCTATCAGGTTCCTCTTGATTTGTATAACCAGAAATTTGACGAAAAGGTATTGTGTCGTCTGTCTTTGGAAAAGCGAGAAATCGACCTCGGTCCGCTCACTACCTTCCTTAAGAATGCTCAGTCCTGCACTCAGGAAGTTAAGATTGGTGTTGTTGGTAAGTACACCAGCCTCCCTGACGCATACTTGTCAATTATTGAAGCACTTAACCATGCCGGTGTTGCAAATGGTGTTAAGACTGATGTGGAACTTATTGACGGCGAAGAGCTTACGAGCGAAAACGTTAAAGAAACACTTCAGGGTAAGCAAGGAATCCTTATTCCGGGTGGTTTTGGCGAACGTGCCTTCGAAGGAAAGATTCTTGCTGCACAATATGCCCGCGAAAACAACGTTCCGTTCTTGGGAATCTGCTTAGGCTTGCAGGCAGCAGTGTGTGAATTTGCACGAAACGTTGCTGGTCTTGCTGGTGCAACCAGTGTTGAGTTCGATCAAAATGCTGAATATCCGGTTATTCACCTTATGCCTGAACAGGAAGACGTTGAAGAAAAGGGTGGCACCATGCGCTTAGGTGCATATCCTGCAAAGCTCGCTGAGGGATCACTTGCGCGTGAGGTATATGGCCAGGAAATTATCTACGAACGTCATCGTCATCGTTATGAAGTAAACAATGCCTATCGAGAAGTTCTTTCCGATGCAGGCATGAGAATATCGGGTGTATCTCCTGATGGTCGCTTGACTGAGATGATTGAGATTCCTTCTCATCCATGGTTCTTGGCAAGTCAGGGACATCCTGAGTTCAAGAGTAGGCCAACAAATGCTCATCCACTTTTTGTTGGATTTGTGGGCGCGGCGCTTACGTATTCGAAAGAAAATTAAAGCGAAAAGAAAGGCGAAAGCCTTTCTTTTTTCCCGTAGGGTGGCATAAAGTGGGATGAAATGTGAGAAATTCCCTAAAAATGTTGCGATTGGGCATCGAATACCGTAGAATAGCCATTACTCGGGAATAAGTCTGCAAAAATGAAGGAGGGAAGATGAGCGCTTTCTCTGGTGAGTTCACTCATAAAGTTGACGCCAAAGGCCGCGTATCGCTCCCTGCTGAATTTCGCAAGACTCTCGACTCAAATCTCAAGGTAACGCTCGATCCAACGGATAAGTGCATCTATGTTTATGAAGAAGATGCGTTCTCTGCCTGGATTGATTCCTTGTTTGAGGCAAAGGGTGGCTATAAGCCAACCGATTCTCGAATGATTGCTCAGCGTAGGCTTTTGAACTCTCGTGCAAGAAGCTGCGAAGTTGATAACTCGGGTCGCATCCTTCTTCCGGTAGCACAGCGTGAAAAAGCAGGAATTGAAAAAGAGGCAATTATTGTGGGTAACTCAGACCATTTTGAGATTTGGGAAAAAAGTCGCTGGGATGAATTCTGTAGCGAAGTTGATTTGGCTTCGTTATTCGACTAGACCCAGGGGATTGCGCAATGAAAAACGAATATCGGCATCATACTCCCGTCCTGCTATCCGAGTGCCTCGAATATTTACAACTAGAAACGAAGCACACATTCGTGGATGCAACACTCGGATTTGCGGGGCATTCATATGAGGCGGCCAAAATTCTTGGCTCTGAGGGACATTTGATTGGTATTGATCAGGATGAATTCGCGCTTAATTATGCAAGCGAGCATCTGAATTCAATCGAAGAATCAAAGCGTCCTGAGCTGAGTTTTTTGTATGGCAATTTTGGAGATTTGGATGAGCTCTTAGTTAAAGCAGAAGAACCATCAATTGATGCGTTCCTCTTTGACTTGGGTGTTTCTTCCGTTCAAATTGATACGCCATCACGTGGCTTTTCCTTTAAGGAAAATGGCCCTCTTGATATGCGAATGAACTCGAGTAATCAAACTTTAACCGCAGCAGAGATCATTAACACTTATAACGCAGCAGATCTCACTCGGGTCATTCGACAATATGGTGATGAGAAATGGGCTTCTCGCATTGCTGAGTTCATTGTGAAAGCTCGTCAAAAAGCACCTATTACTGAAAGCGAACAGCTCGTTGATATCATCAAGGCTGCTGTTCCTGCTTCAGCAAGACGAAAGGGAGGCCATCCTGCAAAACGAACATTTCAGGCTCTTCGTATTGAAGTAAATGGTGAGCTTGATGTTTTGAGGAAAGGTCTTGAGGATGCAATTCATTGGTTGTCACCGGGTGGACGTTTGGTAGTTATAAGCTATCACTCCCTTGAGGACAGCATCGTTAAAGATTTATTTAAGAAATATTCTCAGGGATGTACCTGCCCTCCAGGGTTACCTATCTGTGTATGTGGTAACAAGCCGGTATTGAAAGTAATAACAAGAAAGCCAATCCTTCCGACTCAAGAAGAAATTGAACGAAATCCTCGTTCTCGCAGTGCAAAATTGCGCATTGCGGAACGAATTGATTAATTCGATAAACATACGGAACGTGTTTTGAGGAGGAGAGTGTAGTTATGGCAGCAATGCCAGCATATCGTTACGATTATGCTCATCAAGCACAGCCTTCTCGCAGAGGTTATGAAGTTCCTGAGACTCCTCCTGTTCGCGTTCTTCCTGGTCGTAAAACATCAAGCAATCCTGGATTATCCGAACGACACATTGCTATTGCAAAGTTGATTGTAATTGGATTGATTGCTTTCCTTATTGTTGGCTTTATTCGTGTAAGTATTGCGTCTGCAGCATACACAACAGCATCTCAGGTAAGTCAGCTTCGAACTGATATTTCCGCTGCTCGTACCACTGGTGAGTCTCTTGTTATTGAGGAGAGTAAAATTATCGGTGACGCAAACACGAAGAGTATGGCTATGCAGAAGTTTGGTCTAGTTGAGCCAGGCGTTTCAACTACCATCGTTCTTCCTGTGGATATTGTTGCGCTCAACTCCGATGGAAATCTCTCTCTTTCGCAAAGCATAGCTAACGCGTCAATCCAAGGTTAGTTTCATGACGCACCAAAACGATCAAAGACATCCTAATCCTCGTAATTCACAAAGAGGGGATTATCAAGCATCACAAAGAAATACTACGAGAGCTTCTTCGCAAAGAGGGAGCTCTCGCAATTCTTCCGCTCAAAGCCCTCGTTCTTCGCGAAGGAAAAGTGATGCTCCTATACGAGAGTGGAGGCTTTCTCAGCGTGTTACTGAGTTGTTAAAACCTCGTTCAATTAAAACCGCAGTTCCTCAAGATCTTCCACGAGGGGTAAATGGCAATACGGTTTTGCGTGATAGTATTGCGCCCTTTATTTTCAAAGCGCTCTCTGCGGTTTTTTGTGTAGCAATTGCGTATCTGCTTATTTCGCTGTTTAATACTCAGATTCTCAGCGCGAATGAAATCCTTGATAAAGGTTCTCCTCGTGTAAATACGGTAAAAATCAAAGCTCAGCGTGGAACAATTTATGACAGAAACGGTGTTGTATTAGCCACGACGGTTGATGCGGTCAATGTATTCTGTCATCCAAGTAAGGTTCCTTCAAGTGATGTCGATAGGCTGGCAAATGCGCTTGCGGAAGCATGCGGAGGCACGGCTGACGAGTATAAAGAGAAGATCCTTACGTCAAATAGCGAAGATTTCTCCTATATTGTTAAACTTGCTGATGCGGGAGTAAAAGACCTCATCAAGGAATTGGGGATTGAGGGCGTTGATTACGAAGAAACGGTAAAGCGCGTCTACCCTTGCAATGAAGTAGCAAGTCAGCTCATTGGCTTTATTAATTCTGATGGCGAAGCGGTTTCAGGTTTAGAACTGTACTATAACGATATTCTTGCAGGTCAGGATGGTAAGAAGCAGATTGAATATTCGTCTGACGGCTTCCCGGTTCCTGGTGGAACGAAGGTTCTTGAAGAAAAGATTGACGGCAAAGATATCGTTCTCTCTATTGATGTCGAAATGCAGCGCAAGGTTGAATCTTCGCTTGCTAATAAAGTAGAAGAAGTTGAAGGCACGGGCGGTACTGCTATCGTTATGGATTCAAAAACGGGCGAAATCTACGCAGCTGCATCGTGGCCAACTTTCGACGTGACTGATCTTTCCACTATTGAAGATAACGCTGCAACTACTATTCGTGGTATTACTCAAGCCTTTGAGCCAGGCTCCGTCTTCAAGGCAGTGACCATGCTTGCTGCGCTTGAAGAGGGTACTACGCAAGCGGGTCAGGTGTATTACTGTCCAGAAGAGCTGGAAGTTGACGAGTATGTCATTACTGACTCTCACGAACGTGAAGCGCAAGAAATGGATACGTCAAAGATCATGGCGGATTCTTCTAATATTGGTATGTCATTAATCGGAAAAGATTTGGGCTGGGAGAATCTGTACAATTACATTCAGAAGTATTTAGTGACCGATAAAACGGGTGTTGATTATCCGGGAGAAAATTCTGGCTCGCTTTCCTCATGGGAAAACTGGTCAGAGACACAAGGAATGAACATCACCTTTGGTCAGGGTTTAACTACGACGCCTATTGAGATTGTCAGATTCTATGGCGCACTTGCAAATAATGGCTATGCATGCACACCTCATTTTTTGGTAAGTGTTCCAGCGGATGAGAATACGTTGTCGTATGAGTCAACGGAAATTATTGAAAACAAACAAGCAATTTCGGATTTGACTGAAATGCTTAAAGCAGTAGTCGAATATGGCACCGGTACTGATGCTCAAATTGATGGGTATGAGGTAGCAGGCAAAACGGGTACTGCAGAAGTTGCATCTGAACTGGGCGGATATAAAGAAGGAGAGTACAACATCTCATTCGTAGGTTATCTTCCTGACACTTCTACTAATTTTGTTTGTTTTGTAGGAGCAAATGATGTTCCCGGAGAGCGAAAAACGGTATCAGCATTTCGCGATATAATGGCTTTTGCTGTTGATCGCTACAACATTACTCAGAATTGAGGACTGTATGAAAAAGACATGTAAGGACCTATTCAGTAATTTCAAGAGTGAAATCCTCGGAGATGAGAATCAAATCATTACGGGCATTTCTTATCGTAGTGACGCGGTAGAGAGTGGGAATGCGTTTTGCTGCATCGTTGGCTTAAAGTCCGATGGTCATTCGTATGCTCAAGATGCAGTAGACAGAGGCGCACGCACCTTAATCGTGCAACATCCTGTTGAAGTGTCTTGCGATGAGGAAGTAACTCAGGTTGTAGTAGATGATTCTCGAGAAGCAATGGCATATGCTGCTGCTCAATTCTATGGCAACGCATCAGCTAATTTTAACTTGGTAGGTGTTACAGGCACTAATGGTAAAACCACTACCACTTACTTGGTAAATCACATTGCTCAGTCCCAGGGTAAAAAAGTGGGATTGATTGGTACTGTTGAAATCTCTATTGATGGTCAGGTGCAAAAAGCTTCTCACACCACGCCGGAATCAGGCGATTTGCAGCAGCTTTTCGCTGAAATGAATGACGCAGGTTGCGAAGTTGTCTCTATGGAAGTAAGTTCCCACGCTCTTGATTTGAAGCGTGTTTGGGCTTCTCAGTTTAGCGTAACTGCTTTCACGAACCTTACCCAGGATCACTTGGATTACCATAAAACGTTCGAAGCTTATTACCAGGCAAAAGCTTTGCTTTTTGGCGAAGATTATCCTGCTGCACGCGTTATTAATATTGATGATCAGTGGGGAGCTCGTCTTGCAAAGGAATGTTTTGACAAAGAGGGTACTCTTATCACCACCGGCTTCAACAAAGAAGCTTTAATCCATCCTGTTTCCGTTGATTACAAACCAGATTGCACCACCGTTGTGCTTTCTGTTCGTGGCGAAGAATGTCAGTTCACCTATCCTTTAGTAGGTAAGTTCAACGTTGAAAACGTTATGACTGCATTTGGTGTTGGTCTTCAGCTTGGCTATAGCAAGGAAGCTATTATTGAAGCACTTGAAACCGCTTCAACTGTTCCTGGTCGTATCGAGCGCATCAAGACCGAGCATGACGGCGGTGTTTCGGTGTATGTTGACTACGCTCACACCCCTGATGCAATTATCAAAGCAGTAGGTTCGGTTAAAGAAATCACTACCGGCAAAACTATTGTTGTGTTTGGCTGCGGTGGTAATCGCGATAGAACAAAGCGTCCACTTATGGGTCAGGCTGCACTCCAGGGTGATTTCGCTGTAGTAACCTCCGATAACCCTCGCTACGAGAATCCTCTCGAAATCATCGACGACATTCTTGAAGGTATTAAGGGTAACGAAGACCGCTATGTGGTAGAGCCTGATAGGCGCAGCGCAATTGCAAAAGCAATTAGCTTTGCTAACGCAGGTGATGCAATCCTTATCTGCGGAAAAGGACATGAAGATTATCAGCTCGTAGGTGATCAAGTTTTGAGTTTCGATGATCGTTTAGTTGCTTGCGAAGAGTTGGAAAAGGCTTTTAAGTAAGAGCGGCCAAAGCTCTCAAGGAGATAGTACTATGCGTTTAAGCTCAGAACAGATTGCGCTCTATACCCATGCCGAAATTCTTGTTGCCGCTGAAAATCCTCAGCATCAGGCAACTTCTATTACATGGGATTCTCGAGAAGTAACTAAAGATTGTGTCTACGTTGCCTTCCCAGGAGAGCGCGTAGATGGTCATGATTTTATTAGTGAAGCTCTCAAGGGTGGCGCGCACGTTATTTTAGCAATGACTCAGCCTGAAGAATCGGTGTGCAGTCTTGCTAAAGAGTGCGGAGCAGCAATTTTGTTAGTGTCTTCAACAAGAGAGGCCTTTACGCAGCTTGCAAGCCAGTGGAGAAATCATATTTCGGCAAAGGTAATCGTGTTGACTGGCTCAACCGGTAAAACCACGACAAAGAATTTAGTACGTGATGTTTTATCTACAGCCTATAAGACTGTTGCAACACGCGGCAATCAAAATAACGAATTAGGCGTACCAAAAACCCTTCTTGATGCAACCGAAGAAACTGAATGTTTGGTTGTAGAGATGGGTATGCGCGGCCGAGGTCAGTTGGAATCTCTCTGCGAATTTGTTAAGCCTGATTATGCGTTGATTACTAATGTTGGGGAATGTCACATTGAATTGCTTGGTTCAAAAGAAAACATTGCCCTAGCAAAAGCTGAGGTTTTGGCTGCTCTCCAGCCAAATAAGGGCACTGCAATCGTAAATGGTGCAGATGCTTACACTCCTTATATGATCGAGCAAACAAAGTGCGAAGAGCGCGGTATTGCGCTTGCATACTATGACGGTTCAGGAGAAATGAAGGATGCAGTTGCGTATGCTGAAAATCCTTCCCTCGATTCGCAAGGTTGTCCTTCTTTTATCTTGTCTGTTGCTGGCGAAAAAAGAGACTGCACGCTCAGTTTACGCGGAATGCATAACGTACATAATGCGTGTGCTGCGGCTGCTTTGGGTAGCGTTTGTGGTGTTTCGCTCGACAATATTATTAAAGGACTCTCCACCTCTCTTCCAGAGGTTGGCAGACAAGAAGTTCTCGTAAATAATAACGGAGTCACGGTTATTAATGATGCCTACAATGCAAATCCGGACTCCATGAAAGCATCGCTTACCATGTTTGATTCTATGAAAATCGAAGGAAAGCGGTATGCTGTATTGGGCGATATGGGCGAATTGGGCTCATTTGCCAAGGGCTGCCATGAAGGAATTGGTAGATTTTTAGCACAGCTTGGTTCCATTGACTACTTGATTTGTGTAGGTAGTCTTTCTGCCAACATTGCTTCAGCAGCGGTTAACGAAGGTTTTCCCGGAAGTGCGGTAATGGTTACTGAAGAGCGTAGCGTTGCGCTTACTGAACTGTTGCATCGCGTAGAGAAAGGAGATGCGGTGTTGGTTAAAGCATCTCACTCTATGGAGCTTGAAAAAATAGTTAAGGGGCTAATGATTTAGTATGTTGTCAGCATTCTCTAGTTATCCGACCTTTATGGTCTTCGTTGCGGTTTTTCTGAGTGTGTTATTCACTATTGCATTTATGCCGCCTTTTATTCGCTTTTTGCATTCTCGAACCATTGGTCAGCAAGTTCGTGCTGATGGTCCAGAAAGTCATTTGGTAAAACAGGGCACCCCTACCATGGGTGGCTTGATTATGTTGCTCGCAACCTTGCTTACCGTAATTCTTCTTGCCCCATTGTCTCCAGAGGTTGTTCTTGTTATGGTTGCAACCTTGTTGGTGGGCGTGCTTGGTTTAATTGACGACGCATCAAAGGTAATCAAAGAACGTTCGCTCGGTCTTACCCCTAAGGCTAAGCTCATTGGTCAGTTTTCTATTGCGGCACTGTTTTGTTTGGGCGCCGTAAACTGGATTGGTATTGAGCCAACTATCGAGATTCCTTTCGTCTATACCTTCGACTTGGGAATTCTTACCACTACGCTTCCAATTGAGACGCCAACAGGTGACTTGAGGATTCCTTGGCTCTATTTGATTTTCGTGACT
>JBJEKV010000130.1:0-3015 GCA_051878815.1 Anaerotardibacter sp.
GTAAGAATAAGGATTGCAGGAACCATTGCAACGAAGCCACTTACAAATGCCTGGGTAGAATCCTTAAAAGAGATAACACGGCGAATAAGTAAGTATAAATAGGTGAAAATCAAAGCAATGAGAGAGCCCCATGGAAGTGCTACAAATGCATCGGTGTCACCAAATGCTGCAATGATGTCACCCTGATTTGTCTCAGGATCCCAGAATCCTCCAACATAGAGCATGCCTACAATACAGAAGATAATAAGCACAACAATAGGGAGAATCATGTCAAGCATGCTTGCACGACCAACTTTTACTGCCTCTATTTCAGAAAGTGCTCCCAATTCGCCTTCTTTATAAGCGCGAAGTTCTGCAGCCGCCATTGGACCGTAATCGAAGTTTAGGAACACTAAACCAATTACGAAAATAATCATAAGAAGTGAATAGAAGTTGAATGGAATAGCGTTAATAAAAAGTTCGATACCATTTACATTCAAGTCTGATGCAACGCCAGAAACAGCAGCTGCCCATGAAGATACGGGAGCAATCATGCAAATTGGTGCTGCTGTAGCGTCAATAATAAAAGCCAATTTTGCACGGCTTACATTTTTGCTGTCGGTCACTGGTCTCATTACTGAACCAACGGTTAAGCAGTTGAAGTAGTCGTCAACAAAAATAAGGATACCAAGGATAAAAGTTGCAATCTGGGTACCAATGCGACTCTTGATATGTTTTGCAGCAAATTTGCCGAAAGCAGATGCGCCGCCTGCTGCGTTAAGAAGGGTAACCATGATGCCAAGCAATACCAAGAAGATAAAAATACCTGCATTGTCGGCTACCGCAGGAGTGAGGCCATCGTTGATCATGCTGTCAACTGTTGCAATTGGATCAAGGCCAGCAACTAAGAGTGCGCCAATAAAAACACCAATAAACAATGCTATATAGGTTTCTTTGGTGATTAACGCAATGGCAATTGCGACGAGAGGAGGGACCAGAGCCCATCCAGTATTTACGAATTCCACGTTGGTAATTCTCCTTTAATTCATGCTATAAGGTGAAAAATATACGGCTTCGATTATAGAGGTGATTGTACGGTTTTCTTCAGGAAGAATATAAATATTTGGTTAAACCGAAGGTCCTGGCAATAAGCGGAAGTTTGCGGTTGAGAGGCCTATTTTTGGAAAAGGGTTTACCTGTGAAATTCGTAATAAAACAAAAGCCTCACAGTGACGATGGAATTAATGTAAAGATACAGGCGGGAGCAAAGATACGGACAGCAATAAAGATACAGGCATCAACAAAGATACAGGCGGCACGGCATCCTCTCTGCCATCTAAAAAAATAAGACGCCCTAAAGCGCCTTATTGATGGTTGGATTGGAGCCAATGCGTTCTTTGAGCTTTTCGATATATTGTTTCGCTAAAGAACTTAAGTCGAATTCAGTATGAGTTATGTATCCAACGGTCATTTCCTCATCAACATCAAGAGGAATTGGGACAATACCATCGGTCATTTCGTCAGAGAGAACACCGGTTGAAACGGTATAGCCGTTGTGGTGGGTAAGAAGGTTGGTAAGAGTTCCTCTGTCGGAGAAGGTGACAATCTTTTTATGAGGAAGGTAGGAGAGAGGTTCTTCTGAGAAGAAGAATGAATTGTCGGTTCCTTGTTCGAAAGAATAGCGAGGCCAGTTCTCCAAATCTTCAGGGGTAACGGATTTTTTCTGAGCCAGAGGATGGGTTTCTCCTACGAACACGTGAGGGTTTGCACAAAAGAGCGGTTTGAACTCAAGCTGAGCATCGCTCAAGGTTTTGCGAATGACCTTTTCGTTGAATTTTGAGAGGTAGATGATGCCAATCTCGCTACGGAAATTCTTAACGTCATCAATTATTTCGCCCGTACGCGTTTCTCTGAGAGTGAATTCATATTCGTCGTTATCGTATTCGTTGAGCAAATCTACAAAAGCTCTCACGCTAAAGGCGTAGTGCTGGGTTGCGATAGAAAGCTTATGAGTGCTGCTGTTGTGATCTCCGTATCTTCGCTCTAAAAGGTTAACTTGCTCAATTACTTGGCGTGCATAGCCAAGAAATTCGGTGCCTTCTGCGGTAAGGGTAATTCCTCGGTTAGAGCGGTTGAAAATCTCGATACCCAGCTCTTTTTCCGCTTCTTTAATAGTGAGCGAAAGAGTTGACTGAGAAAGATAGAGAGCTTGAGAGGCCTGGTTGATTGAACCATATTCGGCAACCGTAATGATTGCGCGTAATTGGTTTAAGGTGATAAAGGGTTGATTAGTTATTTCTTTATTCACAGGAGACACCTCTCTTTGATATTTCATATCACTTTACTATGAAAATGCGCATCTGAGCGGGAAAAGATTATGGAGCTTAGCAATTGCTCATTCAGGCATTAAGTATCCATGGTAGATTTTTAGCTGTGTTTAGATAAACAGAAAACAGAAAGAGCGGTAGAGCTTTGTTAGATAAAGAAAAATGGGCTAAGGATATTAAAAGGGCAAGTTTTCGCTTATATGATTCTCGTCCTCTTGATAATACTATTGTGTATGGCGAACTAATTGAGCTTCATGTTGGCTTTCAGCCTGCTACTGTTGTGAATCTGTATTCCGAAACGAAAGAGCTTGCCGATGGAAAGCGCGTTTTCCCTTGTTTTAACGAAAAGGGTTTCGTAGGAGTTCTTGATATTGGTAAAACAGCGCGTACGTACATGCGCGAGAACTGCCAGACTGAAGGATTCACGGTAGTTGTTAAACCAGTAGGAACGCGCTATGCAAATACTATCGAGCCTGATTGTAGGGTGGTAGATATTCTTATTGGTGAGCCTTGGACTCAGCCTGAAGAGGCTCAAGAAGATCCAAGGAAGTTTTTGCTTGAGGCAATGGAAACAACTATTGCTCAAAGTGCGCAAAGATCAGAAGAGCGAAAAAGCTTCTTCAAAAAGCTTTTGGGGAAAGATTAGGAAGCCATTCTCTTATATGTTCATCGAGATGTCAATAGGTAATATTAGGCCAACCCTCAGGTA
>JBJEKV010000131.1:0-3006 GCA_051878815.1 Anaerotardibacter sp.
AGAGATAGCGCGGGCAAGAGACCGAAGCGTTCACACTCTCAGAATTGCCGCATAATCCAGCTTTTCTCCGTTTTGGCCTGGATTGCTAATTCCTGCGAGCAAGACATAATACGGCTCATTATCTTTTACCGCGGTGAGGTTTTTGCTCAGCTCGTCATTATTAATTGCCATCGAGCCCGAAACGGAACCCTTATAAGCACACGAGCCAAGATTAAGCGCGAAAAAGATTACCAACACGAGCGCAACAATAACTCCCACCATGGAGTTAAATCGGCGCTTTTTCATGAATTCCTCAGTGCGTGAACGATTAGTGTTCATGGACGCAGTTCTTCTATCCACCCCATTAACGTTAGGGCGCACCTGCGACACTTCGCCAACACGACCGTTAAGAGACGTTGTTCTTCTTTGAGTAGAGTATGCTTTTTGACGGGTATTGCGTCTTTGCGCGGAATAGCGACCATGATTGGAGTGATGACTGCCAACCATAGATGAGTTCCACGTACCCCGTTTTCTATTTGAGCGAGAAGAATAAGAAGAGCGTTTATTATTAAACACTAGATACCTCGTTAGTCTATTTCAGCACGCTCGATATCTGCACCTAATGAACGAAGCTTTCCTACATAGTCTTCGTAACCACGATCAATATGGAAAATATCTCGAACGATAGTTTCACCTTCGGCAGCCAATCCAGCAATTACTAATGCCGCACCACCACGAAGGTCGGTTGACGCAACTGGTGCGCCTTCAAGACGAGATACTCCTTCAACAATCGCATGGTGGTCTTCTATTGAAATACTTGAGCCCATACGGTTGAGTTCAAAGGCAAACATAAAGCGATTTTCAAAAATGTTTTCAGTAATAATTGATTTTCCTTGAGCACAAGCATCAAGCAACATGAATTGAGCCTGCAAGTCTGTTGGAAAACCAGGATGAGGCAGGGTTTGAATATCAACCGGTTTCAATGGTTCAGTTCGAGAAACCGTAATAGAGTCTTCAGTAGTCTCAACTTCGCAACCCATATCCTTTAATTTAGTAAGAGCCATGCGAAGGAAAGAAGGATCAATTCCCTCAACCGTTACTGGTCCACCCAAAAGCGCACCAGCAGTTAAGAAGGTTCCCGCCTCAATACGATCTCCTACAACGGTATGCTCACAAGGATGGAATTCAGACAAAGGAACGCCGGTTACCTTAATACAAGGAGTTCCTGCACCCTCAATGCGAGCACCCATAGCATTAAGCATATTTGCTAAGTCCACAATTTCAGGTTCACGGGCTGCATTTTCAATAGTAGAAACACCAGGCACCGTAACAGCAGCCATCAACATGTTCTCCGTTGCACCAACGCTTGGGAACTCAAGGAAAACATCAACCGCATGAAGGCCATTAGGGCTTGAAGCGCAGAGATAGCCTTTTTCGTTCTTAAATTCAACGCCCAAAGCCTCAAGGACCTTTAAGTGCATATCAATTTTACGCGCACCAATTTGGCAGCCACCTGGCATAGCAACCTGAGCCTGACCAAAACGACCAATCAGTGGACCCATGATGGAGATACTTGCGCGCATTTTAGAAACAAGCTCGTAAGGAGTCTTAAACTTATTCGCATGTTCGGTATCGATAATTACCGTATCACCTTCGCGCGTTACCTCAGCGCCTAAACGCCTCAGCACTTCGTTCATAATTTCAATATCGGAAATGCGAGGAACGTTATGAAGAACCGTTCTTCCCTGACCCAAAAGTGCTGCTGCAATAAGTTTTAGAGCAGAGTTTTTTGCACCACTTGCCCTCACAACACCAGAGATGTTTTTGCTCTCACGAACAATAATGACTTCTTCTGCCATACGACACCTCTTCTTTATCACTTACTGCCACACGAGCAGCTAACTACTTACTATTACTTGCTAGAAAAAGCACACAGTGCATCTCATTATAGAGAAATTCACTTATAAATAGTGCTTTCTTTTCGAATTACAACAGGTCTACAGAGACTACCGCCCCACCGCGCGCCAGCACATCGTAGGCTTCGCGAAGGGACAGATTCGTATCAAATACGTACTAAGATACGATTTCGTGCAAGGAGTCCATAATCTGAACTGCCTGAGAAACCGATACTTGACCAGGGGCTGAGGAAGCTTCGAGCGCACAGAAGGTAAGCGCAGAGCCGAACAATTCGCCCGTCAAGCGCGTAATACTACCAACGCCACCCATAGCCATAGTGAGCAAAGGACCTTCGGCATGAATGCGAGTCATTTCCTCAGTTGCGGCAAGAAGTTCAAGGGCATCGCGGGATTCCTTTGCCATAACTGCAATCTTAGGAATATCTGCTCCTAAATCCTGCATATGAGTCATGAGGTTTACCATCCACTCTTTTGAAGGAGTGCCCTGGAAATTATGGTAAGAAATAACGGTCTTTACGCCGTGTTCTTTTGCGCAAGCAACTAATTCGAGAACCGCACTATCGCCAATCCAGGTTTCAATATCAACCAGGTCAAGAATGTCAGCCTGAATTAATGCTTTGTTGAGAGAAACGTATTCAGAAACCGGAAGGGTAAGATTTCCTCCCTGGGATTCTGAGCGGAAGGTAAAGAGCAGCGGATTGTTAGGAAGGGCTGCTGCAATCTTTTTTCCTTCCTCAACCATCTTTTCAGGATTATGTACGTCCGCACAGAAATCACCACGCCATTCGAAGCAATCTACTCCTTGAGCAAGACCTTTTTCGATAGTGCTCAAAGAACCTTCGGCATAGTCATGCATAAGAGAAATGATTACTTTTGGACGTCCTGCGCCAAGCTGCATTCCTTTGATTTCAATCGGCTTCATGCTCATCCCTTTCTTATTCGTTCTTACCTATTATGTCTCAAATCAATTCTTTCTCCTATATGCATTTTTCAGACATACATTGATAAGCGGGCGAAAAAAATGACCGGAACAAACGTTCCGGTCATTTGTAAGAGCCTACGTTATAAGGCGAAGTTTCACAAACGTGACAAATGGGCATTCTAATTATTC
>JBJEKV010000132.1:0-2994 GCA_051878815.1 Anaerotardibacter sp.
GAAGCATTCCCTGTTCTTCGCTATCGTACTCATGACTTGACCTTTGTAACTACTGAGAAGTGCGAATGTGGTCGTACTCATGCACGTATGAAGAAGGTTCGTACCCGTACTGACGACATGCTCATTATTCGTGGCACTAACGTATTCCCATCTCAGATTGAGGACATTCTTGCAACTATCGATGGCGTAAGCCCTCATTATCGTATCGAAGTTGATAATGAGACTGGTCTTGATCGCATGACTATTATGGTTGAGTTGCTTCCTGAGGCATTCTCTGACGACGTTGCTCAGATGAAGGCATTCCAGAAGCACATTCAGCAGACCTTGAAGAACATCATGCTTGTTTCTTCCGAGATTAAGCTTATTGAACCAGGTGGAATTGAGCGTTCTTTTGGTAAGACCAAGCATGTAACTGACTTACGTAAGTAATTGCTACGCTTTTATTTGACGTGAGTGGTTTCACTTTACATAGTAATTCGCTACGCCCTGTTGGTAGGTTTGCGCCAAGTCCAACAGGGCGTATGCATATAGGAAACTTGTTTTCCTATTTAGTACAGTATTTGGTGGTAAAGAAAGAAAAGGGCAGGGTTATTCTTCGTATTGAGGATTTGGACACTGCTCGTTCTAAACAAACCTATATTGATCAGTGCTTGAGAGATTTTGAGTTCTTTGGCTTTTCGTATGAGGGCGAAGTTCTCTATCAAAGCAAGCGCACTGACGAATATCTGCATGCCTTTGAACAGCTCAAGAAGCAGGATTTGGTGTATCCCTGCTTTTGTTCTCGTGCAAGCCTGAATGTATTGAGCGCTCCTCATCCAGGGGAAGAATTTGTGTATCCGGGGATTTGCAGAAATCTCTCACCTGAGAATCTTTGTATGCTCTCACAGGTTAAAGATCCTTCGTATCGTGTTGTGGTTCCTGACCAATATTCGGAATTCATCGACCTCTTTCAAGGTCCCCAACGTGTTTTTTTGCCTGAGCAGATAGGAGACTTTGTTGTCAGGCGTGCTGACAAGTTGTTTGCCTACCAACTTGCCGTGGTGGTTGATGACTACGAATCAGGCATCAACACGGTGGTGCGGGGCAGTGATTTGCTCTTGTCTACTCACAAACAAAACTATTTAGCACGCGTGCTGGGTTTGGTTAACAATCAGGCGGTAGGTCTGTCAAAGAACCAGGAGCAAGGATTAGTGAATGGGCAGGAAAACCCTCAAGTTGGCATTGTTTATGGCCACGTTCCTTTGATTGTGAACGAAGAAGGCGTTCGTCTTTCTAAACGTAACATGGATGCGTCGTTGGAATATCTTGTTGACTTACTTAAATGGACCCCTGATCAAGTGCTGAGTTATCTTGCTTCTTTGGCAGGAATGATACCTGAGGGCGAAGTATGCTCGCTTGATACCTTAGTTGAGCAGGCAGACTTAAGCGCTATTACTGGCGTTTCCCGCATTATCTGGAAGAGCCCTCTTTAAAAAATCCAGACAACGTTTCCGCTAAAGAGAAGAGCGGTTATGTAGAAAGCTCCAATAATGATGTTGAGCGATACCGCTTGGCTCATTGAAGGGTCGCGTGTTGCCTGAATAAATGGGTTATTCTTAACGGCGCGCAATAGGGGGAAGAGCGCCATAATCATCAAGAAAATGATAGGGAGACCGTTGGTGTAGAAAAGAGCCACCAATGCTGCAACTAACACCATCCAAACAACAATTGCTTGCTTGTAGCGCTTTACTGCAAGCTCTCTTCCAAGGCTTACTGCCAAGGTGTTTCGATTGGCTTCAATATCCTTTTCGATATCACAGGTATTGTTAGTAGCCAAAATCATTCCAATTCCCCAAGCAATTGGGAAGGCGGCAACAAGTACACCAGGATCAAGCACGCCGCTTAAAACATAGCAACAAGCAAGGGGCATGAGTAATCCCATTACGCCGCCAATAATGATTTCACCAACGGGAAGATAGGAAATAGGTACTTTTCCCCAGGAATATAAAACCACAACAGCGGCACCTAAAATACCAATCAATAAAAGAATAAGACTTGTGAGGGTTACGAGGTAAATTCCTAATCCAAGGGCAATGGCAAGTAAAACGAAGAAGAGTGCCAAAACAGCTTTTGGATTTACCGGGTTATAAACAAGGGCTGCCTCGAATTTGTCATCAGTAGTTGACTGCTCGGTGTCGGTTCCTTTTTTGAAATCAAGATAGTCATTCAAGACATTTGACGCAGACTGCATGCAATTGCAGATGATAAGCAAGATAAACGCATTGAGTAAGTTAAGTGTTCCTGAATAGGTGATTGCGCAATAGACTACCGAAAAGAGAACTGGCATGATGCTCGCAATCCAGGTTTGAGGCGCAATAAGCTGAAGCGCAATAACGGGCGTGAATTTAGCGTACGTTTGAGTGTTTTTCATAATCTCTTACTTCTTTTATTACAAAGGTTTTTTATTACGGAGGTTTCGATAGGTAAACCTTTTTTACTTATGATTTTGTTGATGGACATACTACATACTCACTGCAATTGCATAATACATGCTTACAGCAACTTCTCCAGTCTTTATTCGTGGTTTAAAGAAGAACTAGAGTCGCAGCTGTTTTCTATAAAAGAATCGCATTCAGCCCATTTACAACAGAGCCAATTGTAATAGAGATTACGCGTGGTTTTGCCCTACTTAGGGTTATTTTCGAAGAACTTGAGCGCTCTTTCGGTCACATACTGAGTTGAGTTCTGTGCAAGGATTCTGCCTAGACGAGCAATTACTTCCTTCATCATTGTTTTGGTCTCAGGATCAATCTCTTGCACATTCGAAAGAACGGTAGTCATGTTGGAAACGAAGTTCTTTTGGAAGCTCGCCCAACTCTTTGCCTCGGTTGTAGCAATAAGGTCAAAGATGGTGTCCAGAAATACCTCACGCTGACGAGGAGTTGCACTTCTCATCCAGGTGTCAAAAG
Organism: Anaerotardibacter sp.; assembly: GCA_051878815.1. Classification (GTDB taxonomy): domain Bacteria; phylum Actinomycetota; class Coriobacteriia; order Coriobacteriales; family Eggerthellaceae; genus Anaerotardibacter. Next base: position 2,949 of record JBJEKV010000132.1, read on the forward strand.
TTTTATCGAACAGCTTCGCCGAATCATTGAGCTCTTCTTTGTAGTC
>JBJEKV010000133.1:0-2982 GCA_051878815.1 Anaerotardibacter sp.
GTTGCATACTTATATGTTGATACTGACGTTGGATATTCATATGATAAAATTGCATAATTAAATGTCTTTCCATTTACTGTCATACTTTCTTTTGATGATAAATTAGGAGTCATGGCGAAAGGCATTGGAGATAAAACCCTGATGACCATGATTCTTATCTTTTTAGTTGCAGGCGTATTTGTAGGAACCGTAGGCAGATCGAGCGCTGAAAGCGTTGCTTATTTCATGCTTTCAATTATTCCTGCCGATTGCTCGGTTGCCGTTCTCTTTATTATTGCCTGCTTCGTTTCTATCTCCATGGGTACCTCGGTAGGTACTATTACCCTCATTACTCCTATTGCAATTTCGGTTGCTCAAGCAGGAGGTTTCAGTATTCCGCTCTGCATTGGTGCCGTAATGGGTGGAGCAATGTTTGGTGATAATCTTTCCTTTATTTCTGACACCACCATTGCCGCATGTCAGGGTCAAGGATGCAAAATGAAAGACAAGTTCCGAGAGAACTTCAAAATTGCGCTTCCTGCAGCCCTCGTGACGCTTTTCGTTACCTTAGCTCTTTCAATGGGAACTGGATCTCCTGATCCTATCCAGCATGATTACAACCTTCTCCAATTAATTCCTTACCTTCTTGTATTAGTTGGAGGAATTATTGGCTTCAACGTATTCATTGTTTTATTGGTAGGTATTCTCTCAGGTGCAATTATCGTGCTTGCTACCGGAGCAGTTGAAACGTTCGAACTCATCGGCAATATGGGCTCAGGCGTTTCCGGCATGTTTGAAACTGCTATGGTTGCAATTCTTGTTACGGCAATCTGTGCTCTGGTACGAGAACATGGCGGCTTCGATGCACTTCTGCACGGTATTCGTTCTCTTTTCAAAGGAAAACGCGGTGGCCAAGTTGGTGTTGGCCTTCTGGTTTTACTTATCGACGTTGCTACCGCAAACAACACTGTTGCAATCATCGTGGCAAATCCAATTGCTGCCGAAATGGGCAAGATTTACGGAATCAGCAAAAGACGTATTGCTTCTTTGCTTGATATCTTCTCTTGCATATCTCAAGGCATTCTTCCTTATGGTGCGCAAATGCTGGTTGCTCTTGCCGCAGCAACAACTATGGGAGTAAGTGTTGGTGCTTTCGAAGTGATTCCTTGCTTGTTCTATCCGTTTATTCTTCTCATCTGCTCATTAGGATACATCGCTCTTTCCAAGAAGAATAAGTAATAAAAGAAACGCTTGGAAGAAATGCTCCTCAAAAAAAGCTTAGAAGGAGAGCTCCTCGCGGTTTCAAAAGAATAAGTAACCCTATCTTGGGTAAAAATTGAGGGCATTGACTTGAGCCAATGCCCTCTTTTTATAGCGCTCTAAGGAGAACGCCCTCTATTATTTCGATACTCTAAGCGAGTGTTTGTGTTGAAATGTTTGTATTGACGAAGCTAGTGCAACTCCTCCAACAAACAAAGCCCCAAGCGAACACCCTCTATTATTTCGACAGCTAATAACAAAACCGATTAGTAGCGAATCATATCGCGAGAGATTTCAGCGAGTGAAGATGCTCCACACATTGCCATAGTGTCGGCAAGTTCAGCACCGATCTTCTCTACATAGGTCTGAATACCTTCTTCAGCGCCACCGTAAACCATTGAAACAAATGGACGACAAATAATTACGCCATCTGCACCAAGAGCAAGTGCCTTAAATACATCCAAACCGCTGCGAATACCACCATCAACAAGAATCTTAATCTGAGATCCAACCGCATCAACAATCTCAGGTAATACTTCAGCTGTTGAAGGGCAACCATCAAGTACACGGCCGCCATGGTTAGAAACCACAATGCCCGAAGCTCCTGCTTCAACTGCCTTTACAGCACTCTTAACATTCATGATTCCCTTGATAATAAATGGTTTTTCAGCAAGCTTCACAATCTCAGCCATCTCTTCTACCGATTTGCTACCTGCAGGAGGAGTCATATTCTTCAAGAAAGGAAGGCCAGCTGCATCAATATCCATTGCAACCGCAAAGGAATTGGACTTCTTAACCAACTCGAGCTTTTCTTTAACAAGGTCAATATTCCAAGGCTTAACGGTTGGAACACCAATACCCTCATTTAAAGCAATAGCGTCGGTAGCAAATTTCATAACATCATGGTTAACACCATCCCCCGTAAAAGCAGCAATACCCGCTTTTGCGCATCCTGCTACAAGGATGTTGTTGTAAGCAAGATCGTCATACTTTTCGCCATAATGCATATTTACGGCACCAACAGGGCCCGCAAAAAATGGATACTTGAAAGTCTTTCCGAACAATTCAAGAGAGGTATCGGTACCCTTGTTTGGGCATAAGGTATCCATTTCTACGCAAATATCTTGCCATGCAAGGTAGTTATTAATAGCACCGGTTCCGCTTCCCTTTGCGCCTGGACCCGGAATAGCATTTTTGCAAACGCGGCCATCACATACCAAGCAACCTTTACAGTATTGACCAAGGTCGCCACGAGCCTGTTTAATAATCTCTTCGTATGTCACTTTGCCTCCTCTAAAACTTGCATAATTGCACTTCACCTATTGTATAGAGCTTATAGCGCAAACCTTACGAGAATATCTCGGAGTTAATACAATCAATAGGGCGACGTCCCGAAACGCCATCAAAAGCAGCCTGAACCGCACGGGTGCGCAGCTCGATTCCTGATTCTTCAGAAAAATATGCCGAATGAGAAGTCAAAACCGTATGAGGTGCCTTACAAATTGGGCTATCGAAATCAACTGGTTCGCCTTCGAATACGTCTAAGCCTGCTCCCCAAATTCGGCCCTCTTCCAAAGCCTTTGCGAGCGCTACGGTATCAATTACCGCACCACGAGCAGTGTTGACCACAATTGCGGTAGGTTTAAGGAGCTTAATAGTTTCCTCGTTAAGAATGTGATGAGTATCAGGGGTAAGAGCGCAGTTGAAACTCACAATGTCGGCTGTCTTCAAAAGCTCCTCATA
>JBJEKV010000134.1:0-2978 GCA_051878815.1 Anaerotardibacter sp.
TGAGGATGCAATCAAAAACGCATCCTTTGACGTATTAGTTGACTTTACTGCACCAGCTATTGTTGCTGATACCTTAGCAGTTGCTCTTCCTGCTGGTGTTAACTGTGTAGTAGGCACTACAGGTTTGACCAATGAAACCCTTGAGGCACTTGCTAAAACTGCTACTAATGATGCGTGCTTGTTCTACGCACCAAACTTCACTACGGGTGCTGTTTTGATGATGGAGTTCGCTAAAGTATGCGCTTCTTATTTCCCTGAAGCAGAAGTTATCGAACTTCACCACTGCAATAAGAAAGACGCTCCAAGCGGTACGGCAGTTCGTACTGCTCAGGTCATTGCTGCAAACCGTGATTTTGAATCTACCGCTCCAGGTCGTGAAACTGAGAATGAAGGCATGGAAGGTGCACGAGGTGCGCTCGTAGATGGTGTTCCCGTTCACTCCGTTCGCTCTATGGGCTATGTAGCAAGCCAGGAAGTAATTTTTGGCTCCATGGGTCAGAGCTTAACTATTCGCCATGATTCATGGGATCGTACCTGCTATATGCCAGGTGTTTTATTGGGAATTCGAAGCGTTATTGATAAAAGCGGATTAATTGTTGGTTTAGAGAACTTTATGGCTTAAGAACGTATCCGTGTATAATAGCTTGGTAACGAATTAGATTGGGAGATATAGATGTCATCAACAGAACCTTTATTTGGTCGTCTCATTCCTGCAATGGTAACCCCTTTTGACGATAATCTCGTTCTTGATTTGAATCGCACTCAGGAACTTGCTGATCGTTTAGTAAAGGGTGGAGTAGACTCTCTTGTTGTGTGCGGTACTACCGGCGAAAGCCCAACCGTATTTTATCCACAGAAGATTGATTTATTTAAAGCAGTAATTGAAGCGGTTGATGGTCGCGCAAAAATCATTGCTAACGTTGGTGACAACTGCACTGACGACTCCGTATCGTTTGCGAAAGATGTTGCTAAGCTTGACGTAGATGGCTTCTTGGCTGTTGTTCCTTACTACAACAAGCCTCCACAGGAAGGTCTCTACCGTCACTATTCTACTCTTGCAAGCGCAACTGATGTTCCTTTGATTATGTACAACATTCCAGGACGCTGTGTGGTTAACATGACTGCTGAAACCACTATTCGCCTTGCAAATGATTGTGACACCATCGTTGGTGTAAAGGAATGCTCAGGAAGCATGGAGCAGGTTCGCACTATTGTTGAAAACACTCCTGATGATTTTGTTCTTTACTCTGGTGATGACGGTGCAACCCTCGACATCATGGAAAATGGTGGCGTAGGCGTAATCTCCGTTGTTGCTAATGTTTGCCCTGAACGTATGGGAGAAATTGTTCGTCTTGCAGCTGATGGCCAGTGGGAGAAGGCTCGCAAGCTTAACGAAGAATTGCTTCCTTTAATGGATGGTCTTTTTGAAACCGCAAACCCAATTCTTTGCAAGGAAGCATTGAAATTGCTTGGTTTCCCTGTTGGCGGTTGTCGTCTTCCTTTAATTTCTGCTACCGAAGAGCAGTCCGCTCGTCTTGCAGAAATCATGAAACAGGTTGGCGTTCTTTAAGACCTTTTATTACAGAGAAATGTAATAAACCCGTCACGGCATTCGTGGCGGGTTTATCCGTGTAAAAAGGAATTTAATGGCACAATCAAAAAACGAAGTAAAACAAGGAAATAAAACGGAAAACTCAAAGAAGTCCTCGAGCCGTAATAGGAATAGAACCCAATATATCAAACATGTTCATCTTGAAAAGAGGGAAGCACCTAAGCTTTCTAAAACGGGTGACAACCCTAATCCTTCTAAGAAGAACAAGAATAATTCCCGCAAAAAGAGAAGCATTGGCAATCAGAATGCTCTTTTAAAAATTATTCCTTTGGGCGGCTTGGACGCTATTGGTAAAAATATGACCTGCTTCGAATGTGGCGATGATATCGTTTTGGACGATGCGGGCCTCATGTTCCCCGATGATGACCATCCGGGCGTAGATCTTATTTTGCCTGATTACACCTATATTCTTGAGAATGTCAAAAAGCTTCGCGGCATTATTATTACTCATGGCCATGAAGACCATACCGGTACCCTTCCTTATCTTTTGAAAGACTTAGAAGTGGATGTACCTATCTATGGTACAAAAATCACTCTGGGCCTTATTGAAGGTAAGCTTGAGGAACATCGCGTAAAGAACGCAAAGCTTATTGAGATTAAACCAGGGGATACCGTTAAATTCGGCTCTATTAAGGCTGAATTCTTCTCGGTAAATCACTCTATTCCTGGTGCGGTTGGCGTATTCTTCCAGTCTCCTGCTGGTAATGTTTTGCATACGGGTGACTTCAAGTTAGACCAGTCTCCAATTGATGGGGTTCATACTGATTTTGAGGCACTTGCACGCTTCGGCAAAATTGGCGTTGACCTCATGATGTCTGACTCAACCAATGCAACCAACCCTAACTTCACTCCTTCGGAAGCTGAAGTAGGAAAGACACTTGATAGTATTATTTCCAATGCTAAGGGTGCGGTTATTGTTGCTTCCTTTGCATCGCACATTCATCGAATGCAGCAGATTTGTGATGCGGCTGTTCGTAATGGAAGAAAAGTTGCCGTAACAGGCCGTTCTATGGTCCAGAACACCGATATTGCGCGTAGACTTGGCTATTTGGACATTTCTGACCACGACATCATTGATGCGTATGACTTGAAAGGTATGCCTTCCGATTCGTACGTTGTAATGTGTACTGGTTCTCAGGGCGAGCCTCTTTCTGCACTTGCACGCATTGCAAACGGCAACCATAAAACCATTTCTATCGAAGAGGGAGATACCGTTATCGTTTCTGCAACTCCTGTTCCAGGAAATGAAAAGGCAGTAACACGCGTTATCAACGCTTTGGCAAAAATCGGTGCTGACGTTTATGACAAGTCACGTGCTCGCGTACACGTTTCTGGTCATGCAGGCGCAGAAGAATTGAAGCTTGTT
>JBJEKV010000135.1:0-2977 GCA_051878815.1 Anaerotardibacter sp.
ATACCTCAGCTCGAAAAGATTGCAAGGGGTAATTTCAAGTTTTTTGAAAAAAGTTGAAATTCCCTCTTACAACTCTTGGCGAGACTCGATTGCACGACCGAGTGTTACTTCGTCGGCATACTCAAGATCTCCCCCAACAGGCAATCCACTTGCCAGGCGCGTTACCTTTACCCCAATTGGTTTAATCAAGCGTGCTAAGTAACTTGCCGTAGTTTCTCCTTCAACATTAGGGTTTGTTGCAAGGATCACTTCTTCTACGTTAGGACTATTAAGACGTTGGAGTAATTCAGTGATATGAAGGTTGTCAGGCCCTACTCCTTCTAAAGGAGATAAGGCTCCTCCTAAAACGTGGTACTGACCAAAGAACGATCCCGTTCGTTCGATAGGAGGGATATCACGAGGCTCTGACACTACACAGATTTTTGTTACGTCACGCTTCTGAGACGCGCAGATTGCGCAAAGGTCATCTTGAGCATAATTAAAGCAGTTTGAGCAGAAATGAACTTTCTCTTTCACTTCTACAATTGCATCAGCTAATCGCTTTGCATCTTCCTTTTCGGAATTTAAAACCCAATAGACGAGATTTTGAGCGGACTTAGGGCCAATGCCCGGAAGTCGCTCAAACTCGTCCATAAGTTTTTGAATTGATGACGCGGAGTACATTAAAACCCTCTAATAATTAGAAGAGTCCTGGAATCTTCATACCGCCGGTCAAAGCGCTCATGCGTGTATTGCTTGCGTCAGATGCGCTACGAAGAGCTTCATTTACAGCAGCGCAAACCATGTCCTGCAACATCTCTACGTCTTCTGGATCTACAGCTTCTGGATCAATCTGGATAGAAGTGATCTTCAAGTCACCGGTAGCAGTTGCTTTAACCATTCCGCCGCCTGCAGAACCTTCGAAAGACATCTGAGCAATTTCTTCCTGAGCTTTTGCAAGATCGCGCTGCATTTTCTGAGCCTGGCGCATCATTTGCTGCATATTCATTGCCATTGTTTTTTCTCCTTTATGTATACAGTACTGTTGGGTACAAATTACCTCGTTCGATTTTAGTATGAGAGCCTCATCCGAGGAAACAGACTTTTATATTTCTTTAAAAGTAATGCCTTCTCCGAATCCCTCGCTCAAAAGCGCCTCTAAGTCAGTGATATTTTGGATGGTCGAGTCCTGCCTTGCCTGAGCTGGTGCGGGATTAGCTGGGTTTGGCTGACCGAATCCAGGGTTGGCCTGTCTTGCTGGCTCAAATCCAGGGGCAGCTTGGTTTGCGGGCGCCGGCCTTGTTGGAGCCTGAGCAGCTGGAGCAAAGGTCTCTGCTGGCTGGCTCGGCTGCATGGCAGGACTAGCCTGGCTTGACTGCATAGCAGGAACAACTGGAGGAATGTCGGCAGGGTCTTGCGAATAGGAAGAGAAGCTCTCGTAAGAGTCATAGGCATCAAGCGGAACCTGGTCTTCCTGGCTAAAAGTGTCGCCAAAAGAGGAAGCTGGTTGAGCTTGTAGTTGAGCCTGCGGCTGCATCGTTGGCTGAGGCTGCGGTTGAGCCTGTGCCTGAGAAGGCTGAGCTTGAGTTTGTGGTCGCATCTGAGGTTGAACCTGAGGCTGTGGCTGCATCTGAGCCATAGGCTGAGCCTGAGGAGCCGAAGGTGCAGAAACCTGCGGTACGGCTGACTGTTGTGCTACCGAAGCCTGAGGTGCGGCAGGTTGTGCCACTGCAGGCTGTGGGTAGCGAGGCGCAGGCGCAGCTACTCTTTGAGCAGCTCCTTGAGGCGCACTCTGGGAAGCGCCCGAGAGAACCAACTGATATGGCAAGTAGCCATGAGCGCACTCGTTAAGTGTTTTAGCCAAAAGGGTCTGTGATTTCTCTTTCGATGCAGCATTGTAAGCAAACTCACTATCAGAAGAGAACTCAATAAGGATTCCTCCCCCAGAGACGTTTGGGCTTACGCGCGCATTCATAAACAAAACGCCACACGTTGGGTCGGTTTTACGCAAGGTGGTAGTTACGGTTCGCCACAACCTCTGAAGTGCTGCCGGATTGGAAACGTCTACCGGTGAAGCAGGCGCTCCTTGCGGAGCAGGAGCTGCAGCAACTTGTGGAGCCGGAGCTGTTTGTGGAGCCGGAGCTGTTTGTGGGGTAGGAACTGGAGCCATCAGTGGAGTTGGTGCTGCTTGCGAAACAGGAGCTGCCGCTACCTGTGGAGCCGGAGCCGTTTGAGCTGGCATGGTCTGTGGAGCCGGAGCAGGAACAGGCGCTGGAGCTGATACTGGCTGCTGAGTTACCTGATGTGCAGGAGGTGCCGGCTGAGAAACCCCGCCAGAAAATGGGCTCGCCTGAACTGGTACTGATTGTAACTTCAATTCGGCAAGCTGCTTTTCAAGAGAAGCAACACGTTCGGCCAAAGACTCCAACGTCAAATCAGAATCAGGGCGAACAAGACGAGTAAGCGCAATCTCAAAACTCAAACGAGTATTGGAAGAAAAGCGCAACTCTTTAATCAAATCGTCAAGAACCATCAGCATGCGGCTCAAGCGATCAGGATAGAACAAGCCAAGCTCTTCTTTCATAGAAGCAGCAAGCGCTGGGTTCAAATCTAATTCGTCAGCATTGCGAACCACACTCATTAAATAAAGCGTGCGAATATGCTCAGCTAAATCACGCGCAAACTGAGCAAGGTCCGAGCCTTCCTCAACATACTGCGCAGTCCAAGAGAAGCATTTCGAAACGTCTCGCCTACCAATAGCAAGAACAATATCATGCATGTCGGTATTATCCATACCGCCAAGCAAGCTCTGTGCACCCTCGTAAGAAACGCGGCCATCACCAAAAGCAATAAGCTGCTCTAAATAGGTAAGTGCATTACGCATTCCGCCTTCTGCACGACGAGCAATCAAATCCAATGCTTCAGGGTCATACTCTACGCCCTCAACACCGCAGACATAACCCAAGCGCGCAATAATCTGCTCGGGAGCAATGCGATG
>JBJEKV010000136.1:0-13060 GCA_051878815.1 Anaerotardibacter sp.
TATTCTCGAATCAAAGGTTGGCCCAGTTTTTGGTGGCCCCGTAGGCCCAGGAATGGTTGCGATGGTTTTCTGGGGTGTTGACCGTCGAGATTCTGGTTCTTTGGCTGACCGAATTGCGAACAAGGTTAAAGGTAAGTAGCATGACCAATTCTTCATTTGTATTTGTAGGGGACACTTCTGTTGGTGCCCCCTTAGTTTCTCTTCTCCTTCAGTCTGGATTTGAGGGTGCCGACTCTCTTGAAACTGCTGATGTGGTTTTCACGTATCACGAATCCCAGACGAGTCTTGAAGATATTTATTACGAAGAGCCTGGCTTGCTCTCGGTTGCAAAACAGGGTGCATGTCTTATTGATTTAAGCCCATCAACCCCTTCATTCGCACGTGAGTTGTATGCAATTGCAACAGTAAGTGGTAAGTCATTTGCTGATGCACCGCTAAGCGTAAGGGATATGACTGAAGAGCAGGCTTTTGCCAGTGCTTCTAATCTCGTGTGCTTTGTTGGCGCAGAAAAGGACACCTTTAAGGCAATCGAGCCTATGCTCAATGCGCTCTCTTATCACGTTTCTTGGATGGGAGCAGTCGGTCAAGGTCAGGCAGCAAAAGCGGCGCTTACCATTCAGGTAGCTTCCGACTTAGTAAGCGTTGCTGAGTCTTATCAGATGTACTGCTCTGGTGCAGGCGCTGAAGAGTATGAAGACTATCTTGATTTGATGGATTCCTTAGGAATGCTTTCCTCTTCACAATTGCTGTTCGCTGAAGCAATGAGGGAAAAGCGTTTTGAGGGCTCCTTTACGGTTGAGATTCTTATGGGTGAGCTTTTTGCTGCATTTGCCTGTGCTGAAGAAACCCAGTCCCAGCTTCTCCAGGCCGATGCGGCATTCCATATGTTTGAGTTGTTGGCTGTTATTGGTGGATCTCAGCTTAACCCTTCCGCTTTGTGCCTTTTGTTCAGTGACGAAGAAGAGACACGCAAGTATAACCTTAACTGGTCGTTAGCTGACAACCATTACGCTCATCACGAATGCGATTGCGACGATGATTGTGATTGCGGTCATGAAGGTCATCATCATTCTTGCAGCTGCAAAAAGCATTCCCATGATACTGAGGGTTATGGAGAATATGACGAATTCGATGACTATGATGATTTCGATTCGTTCGATTTCGGCCAGGATGAGTATCGCTCTTACGACGACGAAGAATACTAACGGGTTTTAACGGGTTTTCATGAGCCAATTCGAAGAATATTCTCAGTACGCTTCCTGTTCTCTTTGTCCTCACCAGTGTGGAGTTGATAGAACTTCTCAGAAAAGGGGGGTTTGCGGTGCTTTTGACACTTTGAAGTTAGGAAGAGCTGCTCTTCATATGTGGGAAGAGCCTTGCTTGGTAGGAGAGCAGGGGAGCGGTGCAGTATTCTTCTCGTTCTGTCCGCTTCATTGCGTCTATTGTCAAAATAAGCCTCTTGCTTCAGGTGAGGGGGTAGAGATATCCCTTGATCAGCTCGAGGCTATTTTCCTTCGCCTTCAAAATGAAGAACACGCGGCAAATATCAATTTGGTAACGCCAACCCACTATCTTCCTCATATTATTGCGGTTCTAAAAAAGATAAAAGGTAAGGAGCTGACTATCCCGGTGGTTTATAACACGTCGGGATATGAATCAGTTGAGGCCCTTGCTCAGCTAAGAGGGCTTGTTGATATTTATCTGACCGATTACAAATATGCACGCTCTGAGCTTTCGAAAAAACTCTCCCATGCTCCTCATTACGAACAGGCTGCGCTTGATGCTCTTGAGGAAATGCTTGCACAAACAAAGGTGGACGCTTCTTCTTCAAGCATTGAGCTAGATCCCGAAACAGGCCTTATGAAGCGCGGGGTTATTGTTCGTCATCTTGTTTTGCCGGGCAATTTGGAGAATTCATTTCAGGTCTTAAATGCCCTCTATCAGCGCTTTGGCACGAAACTGACCTTGAGCATTATGAATCAATTTACGCCGCTTGATTGCTGCGGTGATTTGGGAGCGTATGGTCTTAGCGGGTCAGTGTCTGAAGAAGAATATAATCAAGTGCTTGATTATGCGGATTATCTCGGGTTTGAAGATTATTTCTGGCAAGATGGTCCAGCATGCGAAGAGAGCTTTATTCCTGCCTTCGACGGTACGGGTGTGTATTAAAAGAAAAACCCTTCAAGAAAACTTGAAGGGTTGTAACTTTTCGCTGGAGCCAGTGACAGGAATCCCGCGCTTCGCGCTCAATACGTCGCATCACAGATGCTCCTCATTCGTGCCTAAAAACGATTATTAATCGTTTTTTTAACGGCCCGAAACCTCAATAGGTTCGATTCCTTACGGAAAAGAAAAAGTCCCGCAGGTGTTACCCTACGGGACTGAATTCATCGCTGGAGCCAGTGACAGGAATCGAACCTGCAACCCACTGATTACAAATCAGTTGCGCTACCGTTGCGCCACACTGGCAAAAGCACTAGCTTATTATACAGAACCCCTTTTGCATTTCAAGAGAAAGATTGCGCTTCTGAGAAAATTTTCTCTTGAGCGCAATCTTTTGTCTTGAGCTACCTTGCGCACGTTTGCTACAAGAGACTCTTGAGCTTCATTTCTTAAATGGTTCCCAATTTCTAAACAGTTCCCAATTTCCAGGAATTGAGATAGGCAACCTGTTCAGGAGTCAAAACATCAATTTCAACACCTAAGGTCTTAAGCTTGAGCTGAGCAATAGCGTTGTCAATGTCTTCTGGTACGTCGTAGCAGTCAGGAGCCATCTCTTTTGCATGCTTAACCATGTATTCCGCGCTCAATGCCTGGTTTGCAAAGCTCATGTCCATAACGGAAGCAGGGTGACCCTCTGCGCAGCTGAGATTTACCAAGCGGCCTTCAGCAAGGAGAACAACAGTGCGTCCATCTTCGAAGGTATATTCTTCAACCAAAGGACGAAGGGTACGATGAGATACCGCATTCTCCTCCAACCATGGAATGTTAATTTCAGAGTTGAAGTGGCCAGAATTGCAGATGATAGCGCCGTCCTTCATGTTTTCGAACATTGGGCCGTCAATTACGTTGAAGTCGCCTGTTACTGTGCACCAAATGTCACATTCTTTAGCTGCTTGAACGGCAGGCATTACTCTAAAGCCATCCATGATAGCCTCAAGAGCCTTAAGTGGATCAACTTCGCAAACAATAACCTGTGCACCCATGCCGCGTGCACGAGTTGCAAGGCCTCGACCACACCAGCCATAGCCAGAAACAACAAAGGTACGACCTGAGAGAAGGCGATTAGTTGCACGGATAATGCCGTCAAGGGTGGACTGGCCAGTGCCATAACGGTTGTCGAAGAAGTGCTTAGTCTTTGCTTCGTTTACCGCAATGATTGGGTACTTAAGTGCATTCTGCTGAGCCATAGCAGCCAAGCGAACAACACCCGTAGTGGTCTCTTCGGTGCCACCAATGATGGTCTCAAGTGCTTCAGGACGAAGGTCGTGGATTCTGCCAACAACGTCAGCGCCGTCGTCCATGGTGATTTGAGGAAGGAAATCGATAACGGTGTCGATGTGTTTGTAGTAAGTCTGAGTATCTTCGCCCTTAATAGCGAAAACAGGGATGTCGAAATGCTTAACCAAAGCAGCTGCAGTCTCATCCTGAGTGGAAAGTGGATTTGATGCGCAGAGAACAACTTCTGCGCCACCAGCTTTGAGGGTGCGCATGAGGTTAGCAGTTTCGGTGGTTACGTGAAGGCAAGCACCGATACGGATACCTTCAAGTGGCTTTTCTTTTTCAAAACGTTCACGAATTGATGCGAGAACTGGCATATCGCGATCTGCCCATAAGATGCGATCAAGACCAGCATCAGCAAGTTCGATATCTTTAACATCGTAATTCATGCTAGCTCCTTTCAGAGGGTAGCGGTATTTTCTTTTGCTCTTCAATTCTAGCGGTTCTAACTAAAAACTTATCCAGAATATCCCCAGCTCTCTAATAAATGAGAAATTTAACCATATCCTTTTTGGCTTATAAGCTTCCTTTTTTCAGAAGTTGTGTTTTTTAAGAGGCGTAGTTTGCAATTGGGCTTAATTAGGAGTAAAAAGAAAAGCCGCGCTTTGGACGGCCTACCTTTACTAGGTAGCTTTTATGAGGGGAAAAGCGAAAAAATACTTCCTTTAATAAGACCAAGAGCGTCAGTGGTGGATTTTTGTCGTTCATTTGTGGATAGATTGACAAATAATCCACTTATTTATGTATTAGGTTTTATACTGTTTCAAGGTATATCAAAGGAGTGGAATTGGATTTTTTGGCATCAACATCTTTTGTTGATATTTTTAATTTCTGTGTCTTCTTGACCTTTACCTGTTGCTACTCCTATCAGATTTTTTACGTTTTAGTAGTTCTTACGAAAAAACCACCAAAGTTAGAAGCAAAAAAGAATCATAAATATGCGGTTGTTATTTCAGCTCGTAATGAAAATGCCGTAATTGGGGACTTGATTCATAGCATTCGTGTTCAAAATTACCCTCAGGAACTGATTGATATCTTCGTTATTGCTGACAACTGTACCGATAACACCGCCGCTGTTGCTCAAGAAGCAGGCGCAATTGTGTTCCCTCGTTTCAACACGGAATATATTGGTAAGGGCTACGCGCTTGATTATGGCTTTACCTGTATCAAAGAGCATTATGGTGACGAAGGATACGAGGCTTTCTTTATCTTCGACGCGGACAACGTTTTGGACGTTAATTATTTCCGTGAGATGAATAAGACCTTTGATAATGGCGCAATTGCTTCTACGAGCTACCGTAACTCAAAGAATTACGGATCAAACTGGATTACTGCTGGTTATGCAGTTTGGTTCTTGCGCGAAGCAAAGTATCTCTCACAGGCTCGTCTTACCCTCAACACCAGCTGTGCTGTTTCGGGTACCGGCTTCTTTGTTAGCGCTAAGGTAATTGACGAAATGGGTGGTTGGAAATTCCATCTCCTTACTGAGGATATTGAATTCTCTACCAACTGTATTCTTAACGGTAGGCGTGTAAGCTACTGCCCAACTGCAGTTTTGTATGACGAACAGCCTTTGACCTTTAAAGACTCTTGGAATCAGCGTTTCCGTTGGGCAAAGGGCTTTTATCAGGTATTTGGAAAGTACGGTTTCCGCTTAGTGAAGGGTATTGCCAAGAATCCTAAGGGCTACCGTTTCGCCTGCTATGACATGCTTATGACTATTGCTCCGGGTATGCTCTTGAGTATTATCACCATTATCTTTAATACCATTATTTTGATTTTGGGTCTTACCGGCGCGGTATCAACGGGTGTTATGGTTTCCTCGTCCATATCGTCGGTATTCTTCTGCTTGTTTAGCTACACCACCTTCATGTTTATGTTTGGTGCGTTGACTACCTTTACCGAATGGGACAACATTCATTCCACCACCAAAAAGAAGATTGGCTACATGTTTACGTTCCCATTCTTCATGCTTACCTATATTCCTATCGCATTGGTGGCATTGTTTAAGAAGGTTACCTGGAAGCCTATTCAGCACAGCATTTCTGTTGACGTTGAAGAGTTTTCTACTGCTCAGTCTCAGGCTCAATCAAACCGCATTTAATTCGCTTATCTATTTCAATACGCGTGCAAGAGTGTATCCGTGGATACTCTTAAACCCTCGTTGTCGTAATACGTCTGCGGCACTATAAAGAGTTGCTCCTGTTGTAAAAACGTCATCAATAAGGATGATTGAAATGGTTTCAACAGGCAGCGCGTTTATGCTTATCAGGAGCTCAGAATTGAGAGTGAAGGCACCCTTCATGTTTTCTCTTCTCTGTTTTGCGCCCAGTTCTCGTTGGTCTTGATGGTGAAGTTCCTGAAGAAGCGGGTAGTAGGGAAGAGAAACTAGCCCAGAGACTTCTCGTGCAATTAAATCCATGTGGTCAAATCCGCGTGTTGATTTGGCTTCCTTTCTCATAGGTATGGTGGTGATAAACGAGTTCTGTGCTTTGAGTTGCGGATGGATGGACTCAGCTATCATTTCAGCAAAAATATTTGCCAGCCTTCGTTCTCCCTTGTCCTTATAAACCGTAATAATCTTTTGAACGCGGTAATCAAACAGAAGAACTGAAGTTGTTGAATCAAGGGCAGACGGGGTTCTATTGTATTGATTCAGTATGTAGCCAGTGCATTCAGTACAAAGGTGTTTGCCAAATGGTGCGCCGCATAGAGGGCAGGCAAAGTTTTGATCGATATAGGAAAGCTGTAAGAGGCAATCTCTGCAAAGATAGGTTCCCGGTTTGTCGCAAAGAGCACAACGGGTAGGCCAAACCATTTCAGCAAACCCTTCCGCAAGAGCCTCATAGTAAGGAACAATCTTATTGTGGGCTCGCTCTTTTCTCGTAGCGGGTGATTGATTCGCCACAGGAGCAAAAATGCGTGCTTTCTTCATGGGGTGAGGATGGCAAATAAATCTCAAAACTAGTTTAAAAAAGTTTGAATAAGCTCCTCTAACGAGCGTTTTTTAGGGAAAGTGGCTCTGTGTTTAAAGGAAAGTGCCCCTGTGTTGATAGTTTTTTAATGCAACTCGGCACTCGGAGTGGGTAGTCTAGAATTATTCTGCTAAACTGGAAAAGCTTCTTTTAGGTCTGTAGTTGCGGATTTTTTCCTAGTCCAAGGCAGATGCGGTCAAAAGGATCCACGTAAGTCATTGAGTTTTTCTCAGACGATCATGGCGCATCCTAGAGGTAAGACGTACCGTCCTTTGTAGTGACATAGGGTCACGGGGACGAGAGAGCGATGTTAAGAGCTTAGTTCCAGTACGCGAGTGTGGGGTCAAAAACTAGGTCAGCTAATTGAAGCGCTAAAGCAGAAAACTTTTTGAAAGGATTACTTCATGAAGCCAACGAAACTTCTTGTTTTCGGCTTGGTAGTAGCGTTGTGCGCAAGCTTTGTTTTGTGTGGATGCTCTTCCTCAGATTATTCTCCAGAAAAGAAGGAGCAAACTATTTCTTCGTCTGCTCTTAAAGAAGACGGCGTTCTAAAAGTTGGTGTTGATTCTTCCAGCGCACCTTACGCAGTTTCCAATTCTGGATCTTTGATTGGTTTCGAAGTTGATATCGCTGCTGCTTTAGCAGACGAAATGGGTCTTGAGCTTGAATTGGTAGATATTGGCTCAGACGTTGCAAAGGGAATCACCACTGAAGATGTTGACATTGTAGTAGGCGCAACTACTAAAAACGATGCATACGAACTCAGTGATTCCTATCTTTCCACCGCAGTATGTCTTTTCTCAACTGATGCAACCGCTAAAGCTCCTGCTGACGGTAGCGGAGACTTTATGATTGCTGCTCAGGCTTCTTCCATGAGTGCATTTGATGTAACCGAGCACTATGGCGAAACTCATTTGGTTTCAGTTTCTAACTTAACTGATGCCTTTACTAAGCTTTCTGATGGCTCTGTTAAGTATGCTGCTTCAGACAGCGTTATTGGTAGCTATGCCGCTCATTCAGAAAAAGTTTCTGCATATCCAATTGCTATCCTTGGCGATAGAACCTATCGTTGCGTAGCAGTTGCTTCAGGCAATACTGAATTGCTCAAGGAAATTAATACTGCTATCTCTAATCTCTCTAAGGGTGGCATGTTCAAGATTATCGAAAAGAAATGGCTTGGAACAAGCGTTGACATTTCGGGCTTAGAGCAGGTAACTGCAGTTGCTGCTGAGCCTGAGGAGGAAACTGAAGAGGGCGAAGAGGGCGAAAACGCTTCCACTTCAGGTAATTAATCCTTTATTATTCAGATAATGTCAGGTCAAAGGCCGGTTCCAAATATGAAGGAACTGGTCTTTTCTTATGAAAGAGGAATGTATTTTTCTCAATTACTCTTACGAAAAAATCGCTTTACCAGATTATAGTAGTCGTATTGATTTCGAATGATTGAAAGGCGTGTTGATGGACGAGAGGAACTCTTACGAACAGCAGATACCTACGCACGCAAAGAAGAAGTCGTCAGGTTCATTTAAGACATTTCTTTTTGCGTGCTTGGGTGCCATAGTTGGTTGCGTGATAGTGTTTGGCGCTCAGGGCGTTATGCAAAACTCTGATTCTTCAGTAGTGTTGGGAAACTCAAGCGAATCAACCATCATGGTTAATGGAGAAGATACAACGTTGGCAGAAGCTGTTGCCGCAAAAGTACTCCCTAGTGTAGTCAACATTGACGTCTATACTAACCAATCTTCATTTGGCTCTTTCGGAATAGGTAGAGTGTCAAATTCTAGCAATGAAGAACTTGCACTCTCATCACTTGGATCAGGTGTAGTTATTTCTTCGGATGGTTATATCCTTACCAACTACCACGTTGTTGAAGGAGCAGACGCGCTTCGCGTAACGGTTAATGGTCAGGAATATGATGCAACAGTAGTAGGCACCGACGAAACAAGTGACTTGGCAGTTATCAAAGCTGATGCTACTGGCCTGCAAGCTATTGAAATTGGCAGCTCTTCAGATTTGAAAACAGGCCAGTGGGTTATGGCGGCAGGCAGCCCTTATGGTTTGGAGCAGTCTGTTTCAACCGGTATCGTGTCTGCCGTAAGTAGAACAACATCTGCTTTGGCTGTTTCTGATTCGAATGCTATTTATGCAAACATGATTCAGACTGACGCTGCTATTAACACAGGTAATTCTGGCGGACCTTTGGTTGACAGCAACGGAAAGCTTATTGGTATCAATACGCTTATTGCTTCTTCTTCTGGTAGCAGCTCTGGTGTTGGTTTTGCTATTCCTGTTGATTACGCTATCGGAATTGCACAGCAGCTTATCGAAAGAAAAACGCCTTCTCACGCTCAGTTGGGTGTTTCCTTGTACACCGTCAACAGCGCTAATGCTGCACAGTACGACTTAGACGTAACTTCTGGTGCATATATCACTTCGGTTGTTTCTGGTTCTGGCGCAGATAACGCAGGACTTAAAGAGGGAGACGTCATTACTAAGATTGACAGCTCTAAGATTGAGAGCAGCAGTGATGCAACTATGGTTATTCGCTCCCATAATCCAGGAGATCAAATAACGGTTACGTATTATCGTGACGGCGCAGAAAAGACTGCCACAGTTACCTTAGGCTCTGATTCTTAAAGCACTTGTTTTCTCGAGTTTCTCCTTGTCTGAGGGGGAGTAGAGTTGGCTTTTAGGTTAATATAGATAGAGCTAAAAAAGGACCTTGGTTCATGAGAAGGGTATAGCTATGAATTCTGAATATAAATACAAGCGTGTTCTCTTGAAGCTTTCGGGAGAGGCGTTGATGGGTGATAATGGTTACGGCGTTGATCCAAAAGTAGTTGAAGAACTTGCTGTTCAGATTAAAGAAATCGTAAATGATGGTGTTGAGCTTGCAATCACCGTTGGTGGCGGCAACATCTTCCGTGGTCTTGCTGGTGTAGCAGATGGTATGGATCGCGCACAGGGTGACTACATGGGTATGTTGGCAACCTGCATCAACTCGCTTGCATTGCAGGATGCGTTCGAGCGTCACAACATTCCAACACGTGTTATGAGCGCAATCGAGATGCGTCAGATTTGCGAAACCTATATTCGCCGTCGTGCTATTAATCATCTCCAAAAGGGCATTGTTACCATCTTTGCTGCAGGTACCGGTAATCCTTACTTCACTACCGATACCACCGCTGCTTTGCGTGCATGCGAAATCAACGCAGAGTGTGTAATCAAAGCAACAAAGGTTGATGGCATTTATGACTGTGACCCAGTAACTAACCCAGACGCAAAACGTTTTGAGCGTATTTCTTACATGGAAGTTTTGAACCGCGGACTTGAAGTAATGGACTCAACCGCTATTTCTCTTTGCATGGATAACAAGCTTCCAATCTTGGTATTCGACCTTATGGTTCCAGGCAATATTGCACGAATCTTAAAGGGAGAAAACATTGGCACAACTGTGTGCATTGATGAATAGTATTAGTTACAATGCGTATAACTAGTAACCGCATTTATTAACGAAGTAGAGCCTTTGAAAGGGATAACAATGGTAGATGAGGTATTACTGAAAGCTGAAGAGCGTATGCAGAATGCAATGGAACAGCTTTCTTATAACTTTAGTGGCGTTCGCACTGGTCGTGCAAGTGCAATGGTTCTTGATCGAGTAAAGGTTGACTATTATGGTGCTCTTACTCCCGTAAATCAGCTTGCTGGTATTAAGACTCCTGACGCTCATCTTTTGGTAATTGAACCATGGGATAAGTCCTGCCTTGGTGCTATTGAACAGGCTATTTTGAAGTCTGATATTGGAGTAACTCCTAACAATGATGGCTCTGTTATTCGCCTTCCTTTCCCAGCTCTCACTGAGGAGCGCCGTAAGGAATTGGCAAAGCAGTGCAAAGGTTTTGCTGAGGAATCTCGTGTAGCTATTCGTGCTGCACGTCGTGACGCAAATGCTGCTGTTGAAAAATTGGTTAAGAACGAAAACCTTCCTGAAGATGATGAGCGTCGTGCAGAGGCTGAAATCCAGAAGATGACTGACAAGTTTATCGCTCAGGTTGATGAAGCTTTCAAGGCTAAAGAAGCAGAGGTTATGTCCATCTAACGAGGTTATAATGCGTCGTTCACTTGATTACATATTCCCACAGGTTCCTTGTGATATTGACCTTAATGCGCTCGACACCGGGCGCATTCCTCAACATATTGCCATTATTATGGATGGCAATGGTCGTTGGGCAAAAAAGCGTGCTTTCAATAGACTTAAAGGTCATAAAGCAGGAATCGAAGCAGTTCGTGAAGCTATTAGAACCGCTAATGATTTAGGGGTCGATTATCTGACCATTTATTCCTTTTCAACTGAGAATTGGAAGCGTCCTCAAGAAGAAGTAGTAGGCCTGATGGATCTTTTCGCAAAGACTATGCTTGCAGAAGTTGATGGTCTACACGAAGAGCACGTTCGCGTAAAAACCATTGGTGACTTGTCCATGCTTCCTAAAGAGACGCGTGATGCTTTTGTTGAAGCGTGGGAGAAAACAAAAGATAACACTGGAATGACTCTTTTGGTTGCCGTTAATTATGGCGCTCGTCAAGAAATTCTTGATGCAGCAAATGCGTATGCTGCTCTGGTAAAAGAAGCATGCGAAGCAGGCAAAGACATTCCAGAACTTACCGAAGAGTTGTTTGAGTCGGGGCTTACTACTGCAGGTATTCCTGATCCAGATTTATTGATTCGAACTTCAGGAGAGCTCAGAATTAGCAACTTCCTTTTGTGGCAAATTGCCTATTCTGAGATTTATGTTACTGACGTTTTGTGGCCTGATTTTAATCGATATGATTTGTTGCGTGCGATAATCGCATTCCAAAATCGAGAAAGGCGCTATGGGGCTGTTTAATATGGCTGAGACGCGAATAAGGAAATCATTTAAACAAACACCAAGTTCTCGCTTTTCTTCGGAAGGCGAGACTTTTTGTAGTGATTCTGACCTTACTCAGGGCCAGTCCGATGGTTTTATGCAGGCTCAAGTTACCGCAGCTGCTTCAGGAGAAGTAAGCGCAAACAGTGCTCAGGTCTTAAAAAATACCCGCGCACACACCTTCTCTCATTCGTTTGACGAAGAGGGGGAAACTATTACTCGTTCGCTTGAAAAAGAAGAAACCCGTAGAGAGAAAATTAAAAACAAGGCGGTCGAAAAGACGCCAAAGAAATTAAAAAACCCTTCTGACATGCAGGTGAGAGTTAGAACGGGCACGGTCTATATTCTCTTAACGGTGGTCTGCATCCTTGCAAGTGACGCATCGGCAGCGCTCTATTTAGCAGTCCTCTCAGCAATCTGTGCTAACGAGTTTTACTACATGATTAATTCGGATGCTAAGGTAGCAAACGAATTTCTGGGTGTAATTTTTGCGGCAGCATTCCCTATAGGCATGTGGCTCTTCTCGATTAAGGGATTATGCATTCTTTACGCACTGTTTATGCTCTGCTTGCTTGTTTGGTATGTTTTCTGGAAGCATGCGCGTATTGTTGACGTGTCGGTAAGTTTGTTTGGCGCAAGCTATACCGGCGGTTTGATGTCATGCGCAATGCTTATAAAAGGCGCTCTTCCTGATTATTGGGGTGGCGTGCTATTGCTTGGTATTTTCGCAAGTGTTTGGCTCAATGACGCCTTTGCGTATTTAGTAGGCTCTCAGATTGGTAAGCACAAGCTTGCTCCAACTATTTCGCCAAAGAAAAGCTGGGAAGGATTTATTGCAGGACTCATTGCTTCAATGGCGGTATGGGTAGCGCTCAGCTATATTCCTTACGTAGAAATGTCTCTAGTACAAGCACTCTTTGGTGGTTTTGTATGCGGCATTTTGGGTGTCTTGGGAGACTTAGTAGAGAGTCGTATTAAGCGCAACTCGGGCTTTAAGGATTCAGGCACTATTATGCCAGGTCATGGTGGCCTTCTTGACCGTTGCGATTCTCAGTTCTTAGTTACTATTTCCTCAGCATTGTTGCTTGTTTATGGTGGATGTATTCCTTTCGGTATGTAATCTAGAGCTTCTCTTAAGGAGGATGCTATGAAACGAATTGTCGTATTGGGCTCAACGGGCTCCATTGGAACACAGACTTTAGATGTAGTTCGAAGGCATCCCGATAAGCTTTCAGTAGTTGCTCTTGCAGCTGGATCAAGATTCGAGCAGGTATTAGAGCAAGCGCGCGAATTTAACGTAGACAAGATTGTTATCGGTAACGTTTCTTTGCGTGATGAGGTTTTGGCGCATCCCCTTTCCGAAGGAAAAGAAATCTCGTTTGGCGCTGAGGAACTTATTAGCCTTTGTTTGCTTGATGAAGCAGATATGATTGTTAATTCACTCGTGGGCGCTGCTGGTCTTAAGGCAAGCTACACTACGCTCAAGGCAGGAAAAAAGCTTGCTCTTGCGAATAAAGAATCGTTAGTAGTTGGCGGAGACTTGCTTATGCCAATGTCTACTCCTGATACGCTTTTGCCTATTGACTCCGAACATGGCGCAATTTATCAGTGCTTGTTAGGAGAGCAGCCCCAAGAAGTATCAAAGCTTTGGATTACTGCTTCAGGCGGCCCGTTCCG
>JBJEKV010000137.1:0-13025 GCA_051878815.1 Anaerotardibacter sp.
TGAAAACGAAAAAGAACACGCAAAAATGTGGTTCAAAGAATTGGGCGGCATTGGCAATACCTTAGAGAACCTCAACTCTGCTGCTGAAGGCGAAAACTACGAGTGGACCGACATGTATGACGGCTTTGCTCAGACTGCTGAAGAAGAGGGCTTCACCGAATTGGCAGAGAAGTTCCGCATGGTAGCTGCAATTGAAAAGACTCACGAAGAGCGTTATCGTGCACTCATCAACAATGTTGAAACTGCTCAGGTTTTCGAAAAGAGCACCGTTTCTGTTTGGGAATGCCGTAACTGTGGCCATATTGTAGTAGGCACCAAGGCTCCTGAAATCTGCCCTGTTTGTGCTCATCCTCAGGCATTCTTCGAGATTAACGCACAGAACTACTAAGATTTTATTCCTGAATTCCTTTGGTTCACCCAAGCACTGGCCTTCACCGGTCAGTGCTTTTTTTCTTGCGAATTATTGTGGTAGCCTCATGTTTCGCTGGCCTAATTAGATACAATAGTTTCATGAACAAAGAAACGTACCTACATATGACGGGTATTTTGCGAAATCATCCGTCTCGCGCTAAAGCAGCCGCTACCGCAAATAGCGTAATCACCAAAAGTATTTATTGCGCATATCCCTGCTTACTCATTTGGCTTTTTATAGTCAATGAGGGCCTTACTAATCCCGGCTCTGCCCTTCTGTGTACCGATTTCCTCAAAGCATTGCTGGTGCCACTTGCCTCGTTTGCGCTGCTCAGTATTTTTAGGGACAAACTCAACGCACCACGTCCTTACGAGATGTTTCAGACTCCTCCCGTTATTGCGAAAAACACAAAGGGTCACTCATTCCCAAGCCGCCACGTATTCTCGATTTTCGTGATTGCGGTAACGTTCCTTGCGTGTGCAGGATCAGCTATTTGGGGAATTATCATTCTTTGCATGGGTGTTCTTTTAGCAGTTTTGCGCGTTATTACTGGCGTTCATTGGCCAAAAGACGTTATTGCAGGAATGATTATCGGCATCCTTTGCGGATGCATTGAGTTTTTGCTTTAGAACGAAATGAATACCTAAAGCGGCTATCAAAACCGCTTCTCTACAAAGGCAAGCGTTTCTCCAGCGCTTTAATGCAGGCGGGAACAACCACGATAACCGCAATGGTAAGCATGAAATACTCAATGAATTTATGAGCGTGAGCATCCAGCGTTGAGAGCACTACGCTCAACAAGCCATACGCTGCTCCCAGAACCACACAGCCAAATACAAAACGAAATACGCGCGCTTTCATGGAAGTTGCGTTTTCGAAATGGATAAACCTTCGCTCAATAATCCAAGCAACACAGAAACCAACAAATGCTCCGGTGATTTTAAAGCAGTCAGTTTGCATCTCCCACGGATCAACTAAGAGAACCCCTTCGACATAATCAAGAGGATATGAACGAAGCGAAATAAAAAGCAAGGCTACAAACGCAACTACGCACGCCCCTACACAAAGCATTACGTCTTTTTCAGGATGCTTTTCAAGATAGCGAACAACAAGCACGCTTCCTGTAAGGAAAATAGCACTCACCAAAAGACCTACGAGTACATCTTGAGGAGTATGACAGCCAAGCCAGTTTCTTGAAAAACCTACCAAGAGGATAAACACAATCATTGCCGCGACAACAACTTTTCGCTTCCTAAACCAGATGGCAACTGCCCCGCAAAAGCCTGCAATACTGCTAGTGTGTCCACTCGGAAAGGAATAGCCCGTGGCATCGGGAAGGGCTTCTGGCAGAGGAGCAACGCGCGCATCAAGAATCCACGGACGATACACGCAGGCAATGTTTTTGATGGTCTGATTAAGAAAGCTACTACCTGCATACCCCAAGGTAACAAAGTAGCCTGCCCTCTTATCAACGCACCAAAAGATTACGGCAACAATAAAGACGGGAAGCATGCCTCCCGCCAATTCAGACACATAAAAGAAAAAGGTATTTACCGCGTCAGGAACCTGATCACGTAATTGTTGAAGAACCAGTAAGTATTCGATATCCATAGTAAACAGGATGCTTCTTTACTGGACTCTTGTCAAAGCAAATTTTTACGTAGTCACGCTTTAGAGAGCTGCCTTGATTGCAGCCAAGAGTTCGTCATACTCTTCATATGCAGGAACATCGCTATGAGCAGCCTTGATTTCATCGGTGCTCTTGAAAAGGAAGCCTGCCTTAGAAGCAAGAATCATAGCAACGTCGTTGTGGCTATCGCCCGCAGCAATAGTCTCGAATCCACAAGACTGCAATGCGCGAACCGTAGTGAGCTTGCTCTGTTCGCAACGCATTTTGTAACCAGTGATTTTGCCAGTCTCGTCTGCTAAAAGCTCGTTGCAGCAAAGGGTAGGCAAACCAAGTTTCTCCATCAAAGGACCAGCAAACTGATAGAAGGTATCACTAATGATAATTACCTGAGTAGTGCGGCGGAGTTCATCCAAGAACTCTTTTGCGCCAGGAATAGGATCAATAGTAGCAATGGTTTCCTGGATTTCCTTAAGACCAAGACCATGCTCTTCAAGGATAGCCAAGCGATAGTTCATAAGCTTATCGTAGTCTGGTTCATCGCGAGTAGTGCGTTCCAACTCTGGGATTCCGGTTGCTTTTGCAAATGCAATCCAGATTTCAGGCACAAGTACGCCTTCAAGGTCCAAACAAACCATATTCATGAGAAGTCTCTTTCTGTTCCGGGCATGAACAATTATTTATCTAAAGTTTTAGCTGGCGTAGGTTTTTCTTTATAGTCCGGGTGGTTTTTGATAAAGCGCCAACGACAAATAAACGTGATGACAAGCGCAACCGCAGCAACTACAAAGAAGGCTCCCGCTAGCTCAAGCACTTTATCATTGCCTTCAAACAACGCATAAGCACTTGCAATACCGAAGATAACGGAAAGAGCAGAATTTAGGACTGTAAATAGTTTAATGAGCACTTCTTTTGCCTTAGTGGGAGATATTGCCCACGAAACAACTACGTAAACCACCAACGCAAGAACAGCCAAGAGAATAATGAGGGGAAGTGCCTGAATAAGTCGAACTACAATTCCCATGTCATCCCCTTTCCGTATTAGTGGTACGGCTAAAAGCCTCTATTCCGAAAACAATATCGTGCTCTCAATTCTACTTGAAGATGCAGGCTTTTATGAGGTCAAAACGGCATACACATAGAAGAGTTATTCTGTTGTGAAAGGAAGTTAATCTGTTTGTGTAAGCGAAATTCGACAAGTTGCTTTCTCAAGTGAGTCTACACAGAAAGAAGGCTAGAAAGTCCCCGAAAAATAGAACCGCCCGAGGGCGGTTCTATTTTGCGTAAACCTTGAAACCTGAGCATGCAATTGAATATCAAGTGGCTTACAACTTTTAGAGTTCAGAATTGCAAAAGCTTGACTTAAGCCTCAGCAGGAACTTCGGCGTCTTTGCCAGGATTGAAATCAATACCGTTCTTACGACGAGTGTAGTAGTCTGCCGTTGCGGTAAACAAAACGTCGGAAGAAGAGTTGAGGGCAGTTTCGCAAGAGTCCTGAATTACACCAATGATGAAACCGATAGCAACAACCTGCATTGCAATGTCGTTGCTAATGCCGAAGAGCGAGCAAGCCAAAGGAATCAAAAGCAATGATCCGCCTGCAACACCAGAAGCGCCGCACGCACTAACAGCAGCAAGAACAGAAAGAATAACCGCAGTAGGAATATCAATAGTAATACCTACGGTGTTAGCTGCTGCCATAGCCATAACGGTAATAGTAACTGCTGCACCAGCCATGTTGATAGTTGCACCCAAAGGAATAGAAACTGAGTAGATATCCTTATTCAATCCCAACTTGCGGCAAAGTTCCATGTTTACCGGAATGTTTGCTGCAGAGGAGCGTGTGAAGAATGCGGTCAAACCAGAATCCTTCAAACAACGCAAAACAAGAGGGAATGGATTTTTGCGAATAAAGATTGCTGACATGATTGGGTTAGCAATCAAGGCAATTACGAGCATGCAGCCCACTAATACCAAAATGAGCTGGCCATATTCGGTAAAGATTTCAACACCGTTGGTGGATACCGCGTCATAAACCAAGCCGAGGATGCCGAATGGTGCAAGGCTAATAATCCAGCCAACAATTTTAGTAACAGCATCAGAGATGTTAGTAAATATCTCCTTGGTGTGTTCGGAAGAAGCACGAAGTGCAATGCCTAAAAGAGCAGCCCAGAACAAAATGCCCAAGTAATTTGCATTCATGATGGACTCAACAGGGTTTTTAAAGATGTTCAACAAAAGAGCGCTCAAAACTTCGCCAACACCTTGTGGAGAAGTCTGCTCGATAGTTGATGCATCAAGACCAGTAAGAGTAAGCGTAGTTGGGAAAAGGAAGCTACCACATACTGCAACAAGAGCGGCAAGGAAGGTTCCGCAAACATAAAGAATGAGAACAAACTTCATTGAGCCAGCGGCGCGGGCGTTAATGAGAGAGCCAATAACTAAAAAGAAAACCAAGATTGGTGCAACTGCTTTCAAGGCACCAACAAAGAGGCTACCAAGCAAGGAAATGAATTCGATTCCTGCTGGCGCAAATAAGCCCAAAAGTGCACCGATAATCAAGCCAACTAAGATACGTTTAATCAGACTGATGCTATTCCATTTTTCGGCAATAGCTTTCATACTTTCGCTCCTTTTATTACGAGATATTGCGTGTAAAGAGCAATTATAAGCGGTATCTAAAGAAGAATACAGGTCTTTTTAGATACCGCCTGGTAGAAGCGAAACGGTTTTCCGTTATAGGATTTTTTATTGCGTTGCTAGAGGGCTTGTTTATTGAATTCTTGCAGAGCTTGTTTATAGTTCAGGCCTACCTTTAAGAGGTTTAAGCTCCCAATCGTTCACTACATAGAAGCGGCGCTTGTTTTGAGTGATAGTCATGCCTAACCTACCCTCATTGATGAGGTAGATTAAGTGGGCGAAGGTCTCTCCCAAAGAATAGAACTTCTGATCAAGCGTCCAGTCGTCCCAATTTGGATGTTTCCATCCTGCATTGCGCGCAATGTCAATTATGCTGGCATGACCATCAGAAACAATAAAATAGAGTTCTTCAAGACGCTGCTCGTGATGTTCTTTAAGGTAGTCAACACGCTCAGCTAAACCTGTGAAAGGACGGCCATGCCCAGGCATAATGAGGTCAACGTCCAAATTGCGGACTTTATCTAAACTCTTGAAGAACTCCCCTAGGGCATTGTATGAAGGAATCCAACTCATGATAGTTGGCGTGATACGCTCAAGTACGTGGTCACCCGAAATGAACAGTTTATGCTTTGGCTCATAGAGGCAAATGTGCCAATCATCGTGACCAGGAGTGGTGATAACGGTGAAATGGAAATCGCCATTGTGATAAACATCGCCATCATCTAGGAAGAACAAATCAGGTTGGTTCTTAATAGGAAGAAGCTCATTAGAGATAGGGTATCTCTCAGCATCGCGCTCTTGAACTGAAGTGTCTCGCTTGCTTGGATCAATGAGGTGACACAAGAGTGGATTGAATACGGTTGATTCAAGACCCAGGAGATTCTTTACCTCAACAAAAGAATGCATGTGAGCATAGATGCGAATCCACCTTCGCCAAATGCGATCCAAGTTACCCGTGTGGTCAGGATGTGAGTGAGTAAGAATAATCTCAACGCTTTCCCACGTACGTCCCAAATGAGCAAGGGCTGCTTCGATTGCCTCTTCGCAATCAGGGTGATTAACCCCTACGTCAACAATGGTTGTTTTGTCTGGCCCTAAAATAAAGTAGGAGTTACAGTAATTGAGAGGGCTTCCTGGCAAAGGGATTTCAACGCGAAAAATTTGTGGGTAGATTTCTTCGATAACAGGAATAGTACTCATAACACGACTCCTATCGCTTCTGTGGAAGGCTCGTATGCTCGGGCCTGCATCCACAATTGACTTATAATTGTCATTCTATGCCGTTTGTTTCGTATTTGTGTCTAATCTCTGCAAAATCTTGAACAAATACCCAAAGAAAGAAACAATAGAAAGTCCTGAGCTATTTTTAGCGTTTGAGGAAAGGATAGCAGTGGCAATAGTTGATTTAGTTCTTATAGGTATCGGTCTTGCAATGGATGCATTTGCGGTATCAATTTGCAAGGGCCTTGGAATGAAGAAGGTTAACTATAGTCATGCGTTCATTATTGCCCTCTTCTTTGGTGGATTCCAGGCTTTGATGCCTTTGCTTGGCTGGGCCTTAGGAATTCAGTTTAGCCAGTTTATTACTTCCTATGCTCATTGGATTACATTTGCTCTTTTGGCTTTCATTGGCGGTAAGATGTTGTGGGAAGCATTCCATGAGAAGGACGAAGAAGCTACTGAAGGTTGTGATTGCTCAAAGTTTGACTACAAAGAACTCGTAATGCTTGCAATTGCAACGTCTATCGATGCTCTTGCCATCGGCGTTTCCTTTGCATTCTTACAGGTAGATATTCTTCCTGCTATTACCATTATTGGCGTGGTTACCTTCGCTATTTCTTTTGCTGGTGTTGTTATTGGTAATCATTTTGGTTCTCGTTACGAAAAGCCAGCACCCATTGTGGGAGGCATAGTGCTCATCGTAATTGGCATCAAGATAGTGCTGGAGCACATGTCTTTTTAAGAGCTTGCGTGTGAAGGTTTCAAAACTTGCGAAAATAGAACCGCCCTCGGGCGGTTCTTTCATTTGCTAACCTACTAACGAGGCGCTCGGTAAATATCAGCAACAATAATGGCTGAGAGAATAAACGCGCTGGCGAATTCGATAACTGAAAGTCCTGAGATGCCGAAAATCTGCGGGATTCCTTCGATAGAGGCCACCATGCCGCCGCTTACCAATAAGCCCACAACAATAACACCCATAACCAAGCGATTCATAATACGTGAGAGCTTCTGGAATGGCTCGTCAGAACCAAGCATGTTCATGTTCATCTTCAGCTGGCCACGCGTGAGCATACGCAATGCTTCACCCGAATGTGCGGACGCTTCAACAAGTCCCCTGCTTGCAGAATTAAGCGCAAACACGAGCTCCTGAAGCGAGGCGTTCAATTGTTCCTGGGAGGTTTTGTCGCGCATTATATGGCTATTGATAATGTCAATAATGTTGAAGTTACCAATGTACTCAGAAAGTGTTCCCTCAATAATCACGATGCCGCGCGAAACGTCCGTGACCGAAGAAGGTAGCGTTACCTTACACTGCTGAGCCAAGGACATAATGTCCGTGAGCATAGCGCCAATATCAATATCAGCCACATCACAGGAACCATATCCTTCAACAACCACATCAAGCTCAGCCAAGAAACGTGGATGATCGATTGCTTTCAAGTCATGCGAAACAGAGAACGCAATCAGCGCGTCTTTCAAGCCTGAAGAGCTTTTTTGACCCACTGCTTCGATAATCTGACGGAAATTTCCTCTGTCTCGCGGAGAAAGATAACCCATTAAGCCCAGGTCAAGATAGACAATCTGGCCACCCTTGATAACGATGTTTCCTGGATGAGGGTCAGCATGGAAGAATCCGTGATCAAGAATTTGCGTGGCGTAGTTGTCCAGAATCTTTTCGCCAATTTCCTCTAAGTTGTAGCCATTTTCCAACAGCTCATCAATATGGTTAATCGGAATGCCATTGACGTATTCCATAACCAGAACTTCTTCTCGGCAAAGCTCCATATACGGTTTTGGACAGCGAATATACACTACGTCTTTATTGTTTTCCGCAAATCGCTGAAGGTTCTTTGCTTCAACCGTGAAGTCGGTTTCTTCAAGGAAGGTGTTCCAGAGCTCTTCAACAATGCCGCGGAAGTCCACCATTTGCTTCTCAGGCTTGATGAACCTGTTGGCGCGCTTTACCAGGCTACGCATCAGGTCAATGTCCTGAGCCATGGTTTCTCTAACGCCAGGGCGTTGGATTTTCACTGCAACTACGTCGCCATTTTTGAGGATTGCTTTATGCACCTGTGCAAGCGATGCGCTACCCAGCGGTTTTGGGTCTAAGCTTGCGAAGGTCTCGGAAATGAGCTCCTGGCCATAAATTGAACGTAATGCTTCCTTTACCTGTTCGAAAGGCATAGGAACACACTGCGTTTGAAGCTTGGAGAGCTCTTCGCAATAAGAACGAGGAAGAATCTCGGAACGAGTTGAGAGCGCCTGACCAATTTTCACGAAACTTGGTCCCAAATCTTCCAGAATTAGGCGAAACTGCTCAGGGCTAAACCCTTTCATGACCTTGTGCTTATGGAGAATGTGAATCATTTCTCTCAAGCGTTTTGAGCGCGAGTCTCTAGTGAGGTGGAATTGTTCCTCACGATTAAGACCATCGGAGTCTTTAAAGAAGTATGAAAGAAGGGTATTGTCGGCCATAGTCCTGCCATTCGCTCTCAAAAAGCGTACCAAACCACACCCTACCAGCGCCTTTAAAACTAAGCGGTAGGAGAAAAAAAGGGCAACGTGAAGCTGCCCTTTTTGATGGTACTTGTGATTACTCTTCAGTTTGCTCAGGCTCTGCGGCAGGAGCTTCTTCGTCCTGTGCAACAGATTCTTTAGAAGCTTCAACGTTTTCTGCAACTTTCAAAACAGAAGCTACAAAAGCAGCACGATCTTCGTCAGACATAAGAGCCATTTGCCTCTCAAGAGCATCTTCGCGAACTTTGTAGTAAGAGTCCATAGCTTTGTGGGTAAGCTCAGTATTGATTTCCTTACCCTGCTCTACCGTAAGTTCGCCTTTTTCAATAAGAGTGTCAACGACATTTTTAGCCTTTTCACCAGTGATAGCCAAAGCACCAACACCAGCCAAGAAAATATCAGTTAAACCGTTAGTCAAATTAGACATACTTGCCCCCTCCTGCTGATTAACTCTACCAATTACAGCTTTGTAATTGGTAACCCTCTTCGTATTGTAAGTCAAAAAAAGAGCCCGCAATGCAGGCTCTTTCAAAAATACGTTTTTATGTCAAAGAATTGCTAGAAGAATGTTATTCCGAAGGACTGGAGAAGCAATACGAACAACATAATTGGGCAAATATACTTAACCATTACCACGAACAAAGTGCGGCGCTGGAATTTGAACTTGCCGCCTTGTTCAAATTCGTCAATAACGAACTTAGGACCAACAACCCAACCAATAAGAATACAAGTAACCAAAGCAAGGAATGGCATGAATACGCTGTTGGATAACCAGTCAAAAATGTCAAGAATCTGAGCAGTGCTGCCGTTTGGCAAAACGAACTCGAAGTAGAAAGCGTTGTAACCAAGGCAAACAATTCCGCCAACAACAAGCGCATAAACAGTAACTGCAATTGTTGCTTTTGTACGGCTCAAGTGGAACTTATCGCAAACAGAGGATACTACTGCTTCCATAATTGACATTGCAGAAGTAATTGCTGCAAAGGTTACGAGCACGAAGAACAAAGTGCCCACAATTGGACCAGCAAAGCCCATTGCCTCAAAAACCTTAGGCAGAGAAACGAACATCAAGCCAGGACCAGCAGACATGCCTTCGGTACCCATGAAGGTGAATACTGCAGGAACGATCATCAAACCAGCAAGAAAAGCAACGCCCGTGTCGAAGAATTCGATACGGTTTACTGAGCTTGTAAGGTTTACGTCCTTCTTAACGTAAGAGGAATACGCAATCATGATACCCATTGCAACAGAAATGGAGAAGAACAACTGGCTTGTTGCGTCTGCAATTGTAGTGAGCAAAATAGCAGGTGTTACGTTCGAGAAATCAGGAATTACGTATACTGCCAAGCCCTCTAAACCAGTGCGGGTAACGCCAGAAGCATCGGTATAGCTCAAGGTCAAAGAGAAGATAGAGATGCCAATAATCAAAACAATAAGAGCAGGCATCAAAATACGACTCATGCGTTCAATACCAGAATCAACGCCCTTAAGAATAATAAGCATTGTTGCAACAATAAAGATACCCATCCAGATGAGAGGCTCTCCATAGCTGGTGATATAGCCAGTAAAGAAGCCATCTCCTGCTGCAAGAGTTCCGCCACCAGTAACAAATACAGTGAGATACTTAAGAACCCAGCCACCAATTGCACAGTAGTAAGGAAGAATGATGGAAGGAACTAAGAAGGCGAAGAAGCCTGCAAATGCGAATTTCTTATTTACCTGAGCATATGCTGTCAATGGTCCCTGTCTTGTTGAACGGCCAATTGCCAATTCGCAAGCCAACAGTGCAAAACCAAAAGTCAACACAAGAATAAGGTAAACCAGAAGGAATAAACCGCCGCCATCTTTTGCGGCCAAGTATGGGAATCGCCAAATGTTTCCGAGGCCAACTGCACTAGCAGCAGCTGCAATTACGAAGCCAAAAGAACCGGAAAAGTTCCCTCTCTTCTTTGGCTTAGCCTCTGTAGAGTTTTGGATGCTCATAGCAGCCTTTCTTGTAGGGTATATTGACAGACGATTCTACACAAAAATCCTACATTTGACCGCAAAAATACCGTAAAGTGTCACTGCTTGCAGACACACGGTCAATGGCTGCAAAAGTAGACGTCAAATGAATAGCTTTTACTCCTGGCGAAGGTTTAAGTTTTCTTTCAATAAAGAATCAACTGGATTTAAGATTTCTCTGAAAAGATGCCTCTTAGAAGGCTTGCTTTGAACCAATCACCATGCAGTTCTGCATTCCGCATTGTTTTCTCACCTTGTTCATTCGTTTCCGGCCACTTCAGAGCAAGCCTCCCCCAAGAATTTGAAGGAGGCACCATGTTTCGTTTAAATCATACGTTTGCTCACACTGCGCTTTTCAAGAATAAGGTCCTGCTTATCATGCTATTTCTTGCAGGGCTATCCCTTTCACTCTTCACCTTGATTTCGGGCGCGGTCTACGCACAAGGTTTGGAAAATGACCCTTCGTCAGAAGATGATTCTTCTGATGAGGTAGTTATCACTATTAAAGTGGATGGCTTTGACGAGTCTATCCCTTCCCTTTCGTCAAAAAACCAGGATTTTGTCATAGGACAGCCCGTAAAAGCAAACCCTATCTACTACCAGGATGAAAATGGAGAGACTCCTTTGGCTGATTTAGTTGAATCTAAGGAAGCTGAGGGCTACCAGCTTTTCTGGCACGATGAATCAGGCGCGGTCTTTGACTGGTTTTCAACACCCGTTACAAAAAGCCAAACCATAACGGGCTCATTTGTAGAAGGACTCAATCAAGTTCGCATTGTGTTTGGTGACGACAAAAACACTCCTGACTTAATTGTGGAAGTATCTTCGGGTAAAAGTTTTTCTGACGCATACGAAAACACGCTGCCAACTCCCGTCAAAGCGGGATATACCTTCTCTGAATGGATTAACTCAAAAACTAACGAACCGTTTGACTTCGATGCTCCTATCTCAAGCTCAACAACGGTAATTGCAACCTACAAACTTACCGACGCAACTCAAACTTCAACTATTGATCCAACGCAGGATATTCCAAAGACCCTTACCGGAACATGCTACATTGGTGCAACATGGAGTGTTCACCCCGCATTGTTCAATGTTTCGAACTTTTCCGGAGGCCTTAAAGGATGCGCGGGCGTAGGAACGTGCTCTCTTCCTAGTGCCGCAGCTCCTTCGTACACCACGGCTACCTACACTGCAACACTAAAGAGTGTTGATGTTAAAGCAGGAAAGATTGTTTACTCGTGTCATATTGTTCCTCCTGGAGCAGCAAGACCAGGTGGTCCAAGCAATAGTCTTGGTCTTATTGGTTACCAAACGGTGGCCATGGAATGCGTAGTTGAAAAGAGTTTTGGCGGCTATGTTGATATCAAAAAAGTGTCAGCAAACCCTTCTCTTTCCAACAATAATGACCGCTACAGCCTAGAGAATGCTTGTTTTGAAATCTATAACGAAAAGAATCAGGCCGTTGCTACGCTCTACACCAACGAGCAAGGAAAAACAGACAAATCCCCGCTTCTTCCAAGTGGAACGTACACCATTGTTGAAACGCAAGCACCTGATGGGTACGCCCGAGCCGAATCTAAAACAGTCACCATTAATCCAGGAGAAACCAAGACGGTTACCTTCGAAGATTACCCACTCAACAACGTGGTTGATTTAGCGGTCGAAAAGCTCGATAAGGAGCTCCAGACAAACACTCCTTTAGGAAATGCCTCCTTAGCAGGAGCAGAATTCACGCTCTCTTATTACGATAGGTACTTATATTCCGAAACAGACGTCAATTCAGCAGGATCCCCTGAGCGAGTATGGACCATCAAAACCGATGAAGAAGGCAAAGCCTATCTTGATGAAGATCATCTGGTAACGGGAAGTCCTTTTTATCGAGACTCCCAAGGAACCATCACTCTTCCTTTAGGCACGCTTGTTATCAAAGAGACAAAAGCATCTCCTGGCTATCTCTGTTCTGACGAAGTATTTATCCAGCACATCACTACTCCCGTAACGCCAGTACTTAACAGTCTTTCTTCCTCGATTGGTTCGCTCTTTTCTTCCAAAACTAATTCTTCTGACGAGCACATCACAGTTTTCACGCCAATTACCTGCAACGAGCAAGTAATCAGAGGAGACATTGCGTTCTCAAAGATTGCTGATTCCGACGCAACGCGATTGAGTACTATTCCGTTTCGCATTACTTCATTGACTACCGGAGAATCACACATTGTTTTAACGGACGAAAATGGCATGGCCAACACTGACAACGCCTGGAACAAACATTCCCACAACACTAATAAGGGAGAAACGTGTCGTGATGGTATCTGGTTTGGCCAGGACAAGAACAATCAGTTCACCGCGCAAGTATCTAACGAGCTCGGTGCTCTACCTTACGACTCCTATCTGGTAGAAGAGCTTCCTTGTGACGCTAACCAGCAGTTCAATCTAATTTCTTTTACGGTCACAATTACCCGCGATGGGCTCACGCTTGACCTGGGAACTATTGATAACCAGGAAAAGCCGCAGGTAATAATCCACAAGATTGACAGCACTCAGGAAAACAGCGAAGAGAATCTTGCGGGAGCATCGTTGGTCCTTGAAATAAAGGAA
>JBJEKV010000138.1:0-2961 GCA_051878815.1 Anaerotardibacter sp.
GCTGATTACTACGCCACGCACTTGCTGGAGGTCTTTAATTTCTCGAATGGCGGCATGAGCTTCCATGGAGGCTTCATTGGTGCGCTTATTGCGGGAATTATCGCAGCGCGTTTGGTGTCTATGTCGTATCTGACGCTGCTTGATATTGCAGTTATTGGGGTGCCTTTGGGTCTGTTCTTCGGCCGCTGTGCAAACTTCATTAACGGCGAGCTGTGGGGTGGCCCAACCGATTTGCCATGGGCGGTTGTCTTTGGCGGTGCGGCAGGGTATGAGCCTCGCCATCCAAGTCAGTTGTACGAGGCTCTTTTGGAAGGCGTCCTGCTTTTCGTTATTCTCTTTGCGCTCTCACGAAAGGTTCCTCCACGACCACAGGGAACGTTCTTCGGTGTCTTTATGTTAGGTTATGGCATCTGCCGTTTCTTAATCGAATTCGTGCGCGAGCCAGACGTGCAACTGGGCTATTTATGGGGCGGTTGGCTCACTATGGGTCAGGTGCTGTCTGTTCCGCTGATTATTGCGGGCATCGCCGTGTTGATATATGCCTTCAAGACGAAAAAGCCTAAAAGAGGGCCTAAGCTTAACGCTCTCCAAGACAAAGGGGAGTAGGTATGAGTGCAGTGCGAAAAGGAGCGGGCCAGACAGTGCAGGCTGGCCAGGCGGGGCAGGCTAAGAGGGCTACCGCAAAGGCGCAGCTGAAGCAAGCAGGTGCAAGGCAGGCGGGCCAGGCAAAGCAAGCCGGTGCAAACCAGCCTAGCGAATGCGCATCTATTGCCATCATTGGCGGCGGTGCTAGTGGTGTTGCATGCGCAATCTATCTCGTGCAGTCCGCCAAGCAAACAGGACGCATGCCAAAAATCGTACTGTTCGAGGCAGCAAAACGCCCTGGTCGCACTATATTGCAAAGCGGAAATGGCCGCTGTAACTTTTCGAACGCTTTTTTGGACCGCGAATCCTATCAAAACGCCTCGTTTGTAACTGAGGCGCTCTCTGGGCTTGATTCGAAATGGGATATGCAGGCAACTGCTGCCCTTCACACGCTTCTTTCTCAGGCAAACAATCTGGAGGATTCGGCCTGCCAAAATGCGGTTGTGTCGTGGTTTGAATCATTGGGTCTTTTATGGACTATGGCTTCCGAAGAGGGCCTTCTTTATCCAGAAACTAATAAATCTTCTACCGTGTGGGACGTACTTGAGGGTGCGCTCAATAGTTCTCTTGACGCTGCTGTTGAGATGTGTGCTGATAAGTCACGCTCGCATGTTGAGATGCGTGCTGGTGTTTTAAGCGCGCATGCTGAGGTGCGCACCGATACTTCTCTTGCACGTGTTGAAATACGTACCGATACGCCTATCGCGTGTGTTGAGAAGTGTGCGCAGGGCTTTTCTGTGGTGACTGAAGGAGGGACCAAGGAGTCCTTTACGTATGTCGTAGTTGCTTCAGGCGGCAAAACGCCAAAAGAGCTTTTGGGCAACTTCAATCTGTCGTACTTCAAGCCTTATCCGGTACTGTGTCCGATTGAAGTAAAGGGAGATGCCACGCGAGACCTCAATGGCCTTCGCGTAAAAGCTTCTTTGAGACTTGTTTCAAAGAAGGGTACGCAGCTAAGAGAAAAGGATTGCTGTCAAACAGGCGAGGTCCTTTTCAGGGACTACGGTCTTTCAGGCATTGCCGTTTTTAATCTTTCGCGTTATGCAAAACCAGGAGATCAGATAATTCTCTCCCTGTTCCCTGAGTTTTCGCACGAACAGCTCAGTCAGTATCTCTCGCTTCGCTTTGAGCAAGCCGAGTATGCGTGCCTTAGGGATTTCTTGCAGGGCTTAATTCTTACTCAATTAGCAGCACTCATTTTTAGCGAAGAGGAATTGGAAGGCGAGCTGGCAGCTAAAAAGCAATTGGAAGCTTTAGCGGATAGCAAGAAGGATAGCCAGAAGGAAGCTATCGCTGAGAGTACCTCCTTGGAATCGTGCGCAGCTTTTCGTCAGGATTATTTCGCCAGCCTTGCCACTCGACTAAAAACTATCAGCTTCACGGTGAAAAAGAATCGCGATGATCAATCGTGTCAGCTTCATCGCGGAGGTGTTTCCGTACAAGAAGTCTCGTCTTCCACCATGGAGGTTGAGAAGTGCCCAGGGTTATACGTGCTTGGAGAGGCGCTTGATGTTGACGCGCCGTGCGGTGGATATAATCTTCACTGGGCGTTTGCTACGGGCTTGGTGGCAGGAGCTTCTCTTGCGGAAAAGCTCGGCTTTGAACAACCTTTCATTACCCCAGGTCAGGAGGTTGTGTAGTGATTGACGTTTCAAATATTTCCCTCTCGCTTGATGCGGGGCTTGAGGAAAACGAGTCTCTTCGCGCAAAAGAAGTAGCTCGTGCACTCCATATTTCTGCTGATGCCATTCGTCAAATGAGGGTAATTAGACGAGGCATTGACGCGCGCAAGCGCAACAACGTTCATTTTGTGGCAACGCTTACCCTTTCGCTATCTGAAAAGCTTGAGAAGCGTTTGCTTGATGCTCCGCCAAAAGGCGTAGGCGTAAAGAAACACAAGCCTTATCAGCCACTCTCTATTGTCCAGTGCGAGGCACCAGCTGTTCCTCCTGTGGTGGTAGGAGCAGGTCCAGCGGGCCTTTTCGCCGCACTCTATCTTGCACGCGCGGGGTTGCGTCCAGTCTTGATTGAGCAAGGCCAGCCTGTTGAACAGCGTGAGCGTGACGTTGATGAATTCATAAAAACCGGCGTGCTCAACCCGTATTCTAATATCCAGTTTGGCGAAGGGGGAGCGGGCACCTTTTCGGATGGCAAACTTACCACCAATACCAAAAACGCGCTGACTCCTCACGTGCTCCAGTGGTTTGTTGAGGCAGGCGCGCCCGAGGAAATTTTGTGGCAAGGCAACCCTCATTTGGGAAGCGACAACTTACCTCACATCGTGAAAACGATGCGCCAGGAAATCATTGATCGCGG
>JBJEKV010000139.1:0-2954 GCA_051878815.1 Anaerotardibacter sp.
GAGTATTCTTGCGCGAAGAGCTTTCTTTAAGAGAAAAGTGGAGAAAAGCAGCATACGTTTCAGGAGCTTCTTCTTCCTTTCTCTCCATTGTTTTGCGAAAAGGAATTTCTCCTTTGCGAGGGATAAGCGAAAAGATCCTACGAAATAGAACAATTAAGCACTTCTTTTTAGATTTTGAACGAACAGTGAGTTACTACAACTACGAAACTTCTCTTTTATCCATCTCGTCTCTGTTCGTAGGAGTGGTGGGGGTTCTTTTCCTTCTGGGACTACTGTTTACCTCTTCACTGTTGTTTGGATTTTTGGCGTCGCTGTGTATGGTTCTTGCGGTGAACGCTTGGGTTAAGTATGAGCAGGAAAACAGAATTGAGAAAGTGCGTGATCAAATTCCGAATGCGCTCCAATCTATGAAGACCTGTTTTTGCGTGGGGTATTCTCTGCCACAAACTTTAGAACAGGTAGGGAAAGAAACAACAGGGATTCTTTCACAGCTGTTTAATGAGGCGTACGGAATTATGGAAGCAGGAGGAACGGCATATCAGGCTCTCGATTATTTAAAGAAGCAGGCTTCTCATTCCGAACTGGTATTTCTTGCATCGGCGCTTGATATTCAGCATAAAACCGGCAGCAGTATGCAGCAGGTATTAGATATTGCTCGAGATTTAGTAATTGAAGAAATTGAGCTTGAACGTTCTCTGAAAACGCAAACGGCTCAGGCAAAACTGTCAGCTCAAATCGTAACCATAATGCCGTTTGTACTCATAGCGCTCTTCTCTTTCATTTCTCCTGGTTTTCTCAATCCATTTTTCGAGAGCTTCATTGGGCTGGTTATGCTTACCGGATCGCTCTTTATGCAGGTAGTTGGCGTACTCATGGTAAGAAAAATGCTTCAAGTAAAGGTTTGATTATGGAGCAGGTTTTAAACGAAATATTCTCGGTAGTTTTATTTGAGAGAGCAACCATTGAATTGGTATTTTCTGCAGGAATTGCTCTTATGGCAGGGTTCTTTGGGTTCGCGATAACAGTTCTCTTCTTCGAGCAAAGAGAGAGAAGAGATGTGCGGGGTCGTATTAAGAAAATGGCTGGATCCCTTTCGCAGCAAGAAGTATCAAACGTGATGCTGGAATGCGGGGGTTTAGGGGTAAGCGTGATTCTTTTTGTTTTGGATTGCTCGGTATCTCAAAGCCAGAAACCTCTTCATCCCTTCGTTCGTTTCTTATGGGGATTTGGCCTTCAAAACAGTGAAATGTTAATTGAGAAAGCTGGTTTAGCTGAGGTGGTAACTAAAGAAGGTATTATTCGTGCGCGCTTTAGGCTCTCTCTGATAGGCATGGTTTCAGGGTTTTTGGTTGGGTTCTGTATTTCAGAATTAATGGCGCTCATTCTCATGGTTGTCTTATTCGGAATAGGTTACGGGCTAGTTGTTAAATCTCTCAAGGAAGAGATGAAAGAGCGTGTCTTTTGTGCTGAAAAACAGCTTTCAGAAATGATCGAGATTATTATTTTGGGCTTGCGCAGTGGATTGTCATTTGATCGTTCTCTTTTGTTTTATTGCGAACGATTTGATGGGAGTTTAAGCAGGGCCATGAGCTTGGCTCTTCATCAGTGGACATATGGACTTATTACGAGAACCCAGGGATTAAAACAGGTAGCAAATTCTTACGATTCTACTCTTTTCCAGCGCACGTTCGAAAGTGTTAATAGGTCTCTTCAATTTGGCACATCTCTTACAGAAAGTCTTCATTTGAGCGCTGCTGAAGCGCGCTCGGTAAGAAAAACAAAACTTGAAGAACGCGTGGCAAAAGCTCCTGTAAAGATGCTTATTCCGGTTGGCGCACTTATTCTTCCTGCGATGTTGATATTGATTGTTGGTCCAATTCTTTTGGATCTCATGAATGGTTTTTGAGAGGAGTGAAAATGAATAAGCTCATCGTAAAAGCTGATATATTCGCTCGCTGTTTTATACAGAAAGCGGTAAGGAACACGAAGGCTCTGGT
Organism: Anaerotardibacter sp.; assembly: GCA_051878815.1. GTDB lineage: Bacteria > Actinomycetota > Coriobacteriia > Coriobacteriales > Eggerthellaceae > Anaerotardibacter. Next base: position 1,998 of record JBJEKV010000139.1, read on the forward strand.
AAGGAAAGAGGACGGGCAGGGAACAACCGAGTATGCAATTCTGGTTGGTGTATTGGTAGTTATTGCCATTATTGCGATAACGCTCTTTCGTCCAAAAATCCAGGAACTTTGGGACTCTATTGCTTCGGGAATTAACGGGTTATAGATCAATGATCTTTTTGGCGAAGAAATCCAACCTGTTGGTAATTGAGTGTTTCCAAAACGGCAAGAAAGCTGGTTTCGCGTTTCTGAAGAAAGAGTTTATCCGCAATCAGAGCGGTCAGGGAACGGTTGAGTACGCAGTGGTGTTCGCTGGTTTTCTTTGCATGATTATCACGCTTGGCCTCATAAGTGATTTCTTGTCGGGTGGTACGGTGGTTCAGCATGCAATCCAATCTGTTTCTCATGGAGTGACTAACGTTGATGCTCAGGTGGCGTGCGATGTTTTTCTCTATTAGTTGTTCGAAAAAAATGCCTGAAAAAGTGAGACAGGAATCTGTCAAGGAGATTTTTGGAAGAGTAAGCTCTGGAGTTGTCAGGGAAACTTCAGAAAGAATGCCTGGCCGCTCCTTTCTAAAAGGAAGCAAGGGTCAAGCAACTGTTGAGGGAGCTTTGCTTATCCCTGTGTTTCTCATGGTTATTCTGTTGCTCATTCAGCCTTCGATCCTTCTTTACGACCGTATGGTTATGCAAAATGCGGCCGCAGAAGGGTGCCGATTGCTAGTTACCGCAGATTTTTCTCAGACAAGTTACGAGTCGATAGAGGCTGCTGTTCTCCATAGACTTGCTGCTATTCCTGAGCAGGATCATTTTCATGTGCATGAAGGGGGTTGTTCGTATGAGATTGAACTTCAGGGTAGTGAGACCTCGCAGCAGGTAGGAGTGTCTATCTCGCAAGAAGTAAAGCTTCTTCCTCTATTTGATGTGGGAGCAAAAGCATTGGGAATTGTTAACGAGAAAGGCAACTTTGTACTTGAG
>JBJEKV010000140.1:0-2942 GCA_051878815.1 Anaerotardibacter sp.
TGCCTGAGTTACCTTGCACGCAGCTTTGGGGCTTACGCCAACTTTCCCAACACGCGGCTAAGGCTCTAACCTCAGGTGCCTTTTCGCAAAACGGAGCTTATGCCTCGGTTGCCTTAGTGTCAGCATCCTTCAGCGCAGTAATACCTGCATCGTAATGTTCCTGAATAGATGCAAGGGATGCAGCATCAAGGCTTCCCCCTTCAAGCTTTACCTTCTGGTACAAGTCAACATACTCTTTCAAAGCAGCCTGAAGTTCTTCAGCACCTAAAACGTAGGAATCGTGAACACTCTTCAAAGCCTCAGGAGCCTCAAGAGCCTTCAAAGTCTCAACCTGCTTAGAAACATCGGTAAGTTGAGAGTCAAGCGATACTACTTCGCCAGACTTAAGTGTCTCAGAGAAACCATCCAAATCAGATTTGATGGTGTCCATGATTGAATTTACCTGAGTCATATACTGACGATTCTTTGACTGCTCGTCATTTTGAGCAGCGTTGGAAGAACCGCAGCCTACCAACAAGCAAAGACACGTAATACACAACACACATGCAAGAATAATGCGCTTTTTCATGAGTTCCTTTCACGGTTTTCAATAATCAATAAGCTTAGTTATCACAAACGAGCAGTTCGAAATTGTCTTGGCGAACGTTTTGCCCGAGCAAGCATGTTCGCTCCACCAAGCGCTTCATTCGATTAAGCATTTTGCCAGATTAGGCATTTTGCGCTGGTTGACAGTTCGAAACCAATGCTCTCATCATCTACGTTTAGTCGGTTTCTCCACCTTCACCACCGGCACCGCCAGTGCCACCAGTTCCGCCGCCTTCACCGGAACCACCACCAGTGCCCGTGCCGCCTCCGGTTCCGTCACCAGTACCAGGCGTGGTTTCTTCTTCAGTATTTTCGGTTGCGTCCTCTTCTACGGTTGGAGCTTCCTCACCTTCCTTCTCAGGATTATCTTCGTTGTCACTATATGCACCGTGACCAATATCGAAGATGGTGTATTTCAACTGTTCCGTGCTTGTTGGGAATTTCTCACTATCATGATTCTGCATATACGCTCTCATGAAGGTGCCGAAAATACCATCGCAAGAAATGGAAGAAGACATCTGAACTTCTTCTCTACCACCAATCCAAATAGCTACAGAAAGCTGAGGAGTAATACCGCAGAACCACTTGTCACGCCAGTTTTCAGAAGTACCAGTCTTACCTGCAACGTCCTGGCTACCAATATAAGCACCGCGACCAGTACCGCTGGTAACTACGCCACGAAGCATATCGGTTGCAGCCTGGGTAAGCGCGGTATCAAGTACCTTTTCGCCAGTAGTATCTGCTTCGTATACAACCTCGCCGTCGGAGTTAATGATCTTCTCTACGCAAACTGCCTCGCGATACGTACCACCGTTAGCAATAGTTGCGTATGCCTGAGCCATTTCACGAACCGTTACTTCCTGAGCACCCAAGGTCAAGGAAGGATATGCCTGCAAGTCCTGCTCAATGCCGCACTTCTTAGCCATATCAACCAATGCCTGTGGGCCAATTTCGGTCACCAATTCCGCAAAGCCGGTATTGGAAGAAATTGCGAGTGCATTAGCAAAGGTACGGATGCCGTAATCACTATTGCCATAGTTGTGAACTGACCAACCATTAATATTGACCGTTCCTTCACAGTCCAAGTTAGTTTCAGGAGAAATGCCCTTATCAAGCGCCGCTAAGGTAGTGAAAGTCTTGAACGAAGAGCCTGGCTGACGCTTAGCCTGTGTTGCCAAGTTGTACTGATTTTCACGATAGTCACGGCCACCAACTAAGGCCTTAATATAACCCGTGTCAGGATCAACGGCTACAAGCGCGCCTTCGATGTTGTCATTCAAACGAGACACGTAGTTATTAACGGCTGCTTCAGCCTTATCCTGGGTGTCAACATCCAAGGTGGTAATAATAGTGAGACCACCCTTGAAGAGCTCATCCGTGGTGTATTCCTCTAACAAGGTGTCACGAACATAGCTGGTGAAGTATTCGTACTTATAGATACCGTCATTGGTCTGACCAACTTCGGTTACATCAAGCTGCAATGGCGTTGCAACAGCCTCTTCGTATTCTGACTGCGTAATAACATTGTTTGAAAGCATACGCTGTAAAACAAGATTACGACGCTCGATACAATTCTCAGGATAATCGATTGGATTGTTATACGTTGGAGACTGAGGAATACCAATCAACGTTGCCGATTCAACCAGATTCAAGTCAGCTGCTGATTTGTTGAAATAGCGACGAGCGGCCGTTTCAATACCATACGCACCCGAACCATAGTTAATGGTGTTGAGGTACATGTTGAGAATTTCGTCCTTGCTGTACATTTCTTCAAGCTTGAGAGAAATGTATGCTTCGCGAACTTTACGCTTGATAGTTGATTCCGTTGCTTCCTCTGCAAGAACAGTATTGCGAACGAACTGCTGGGTGATAGTGGAAGCGCCTTCCTTTGCGCCACCAGTGAGGTTAACCACCAAAGCACGAGCGATACCCATGATATCAACACCACTGTGCTCATAGAAACGTTCGTCCTCGGTAGCAACCGTGCCCTCTTTAACGTAATCAGAAATCTGATCGAGGGTTACTGGTTCACGGTTCTCTAAATAGAACTCAGCAAGAAGGGTTTCCCCGTCACTTGCATATACTTTTGTTTTTGAAGAATAGTTGTACTGGCTTGAATCCTCATAGTCAGGAAGATCCTGAAGCCAAGAAGCACCAACCGCAAAGGCAGCAATACCGCCGATGCCCATAAGAATAACAAGAAGTCCTAAAGCAATTAAGAACTTTAGAAACGGTTGACGTTTTTTTGAATTTCTCGAATGACGAGCGTGGGATGACATATTACCTCCATATTACAGATAAACATCATTCTACCACGCTCGATAAATACGCAATAAGGTTTGTAAAGTATTAACAGG
>JBJEKV010000141.1:0-2939 GCA_051878815.1 Anaerotardibacter sp.
CTTCTCGCTTGGGGCTTGCGTGTGTTATTGAGAATGCGCAGTTTAGCGAAATTGGTAAGGCTATGGAAGCCGGCCGCTCGTACGATGTGGCTATTGCCTCATTCTCAATTCCTTCCGAACAGCCAGAGGGAGTTGCGTTCTCTGAAGCCTATTTCTATGGCGATAATGCCGTTATTGTTCGCAGCGATTCCGTATTCCATGCCGAAGAAGAGGATTTGGAAGCGGACGAATTAGTGGCGCAGGGTAGCGCTTCTGGTAATTCGAATGCGAAAAGTACGACCGCTGGAGATTCAGCTGCTAAAGATTCGGCCGCGGATGAGTCTGGCGCTCAGGAATCAGCGGACAGAAACACTGCGGGATCATCGGCCGGACCTGAAGAAGAGAAATCTGAAGAGTATGTATCCCTTGACTCTCTCAAAGATAAAACAATTGCGAGTGTGTCGGGTTATTCGCAAGTTCAGTATATAAAGGAAAACTTCACCGATTCGGTTATCGAGTATTCATCGGCTCAGGCTTGCTTGGACGCCCTTGAAGCGGGAGAAGTAGATGCGGTTGTATTAGAGTACTACCAGTCAAAGGTACAGATTGCGAATCGTCAAGGTTTGGAGATTTTTGCACGTATTGCTTCTACCGATTCTTATGGCGTAATGGTAAACAGTAAGAATGCCGAACTTCTTGAAGACATTAACGAAGCACTTCAGGCAATGAAGAAAGACGGCACCTTATCCCGACTCGAAAAAGAGTATCTCCACTAAAAAGAAAGTCTCCGTAAAGACGCTTTGGGCTGAGCGCTTTGCGGAGACTTGTTAACTTTGAGCCAAGGTAAGTTTTTGAGAAGGTAGGATTTTGAACAGACCTTGAACTAAAGTTATTTTCTCAATAGTTATTATTTCTTAAACATCTTCTTGATTACTGCCAAAGAAACAAGAGCAGCGCCTGCTACCGCAAGAACAGTAGTCAATGCAATTTCTTTAACAGGAGCAGAAGGAGCAACTGCTACTGGGTTTGCAGCGCAAGGTGCAGCAGGTTTTGCAGGAGCTGGTTTTTCGGCAGCTTTTTCAGGAGCCTTTGCTTCTTCCTGTTTTGCAGGAGCCTCAGCTGGCTTTTCTTCAGCAGCTTCCTGAGGAAGAACGGAGTTAATCCAGTTGAGTTCTGCGTAGAAATCACCAGGGCCTGCAGCAGCGCTTGCGAGAATGAAACCTTCAGCAGTTTCAGTGATAGTGAATTGAGTCTTGCTTACGTAGGTAGTAACGCCTTCTTCAGTTGCACCAAGGGTGCGTGTTTCACAATTCTTGATTGCTTCAATAACGGCAGAAGCAGGAACCGTAAAGGTTGTAGGGTTTGGCTTTGCCGTGCTTGGACCCTGCGGAAGAGCAATGATAGTTGCAGGAACAGGAACTGATTCTGTCTTAGGTGCGCTTGTAGGCTGTTCGTTTGGATCTTTGCCGTTCAAAACGCCTTCTACCCAATTTGCCTCGAAAAGAAAATCACCGGTACCGGCTGCAGAGCTTGAAAGTTCAATGCCGCCTTCAACTTCAGTTAAAAAGAAGGTGATTGCTTTGCGAAGGTAAGTTACGTTTCCTTCTTCACTTACGATGGTGCGAACATCAGATGCGCTAACGCCTTCTTTAACCTGAGCAACGAGCTCAGCAGTTGCTTCAAAAGTTCTTGTTTGCATAACGAATCCCCTAATAATTGCCTAAATGGAATGTCTATTCAAATTTTCCGTTTGTAATCCGATTTAGTCAAGATAGCCTATAGAAAAAGCTGAATCTATCGGATTATTGCATGAGAATAATTGGGAAAAGAGCAGGGCAAACTGATCAAAGTTGACGAATTGATGAATTAGCATTCCGTTACCCGATAAATATTTCCCGAAACTCCTTTTTAGGCATTCTTTTAAGGGTTTTAAGTAGAACTGAATAATAAACTTATGCAGTTTGACATTTGATTATTTGGTAGGGGGAAGCCTCGTTGCGCTTAGCTAAGAAGAAAGCGATGGGCAAATTCTGATAAAGGGCCCCCAATTTGATTGAGTTTAACGGGCACTAGTTTGCACGCTTAAACCGTTTTGAAAACTAATGAAAGGAATTTGATGGAGCAGTTTACCGCCCTCGTCAATGATATCGATAGCCTTGTTTGGAGTATGCCTTTGGTATTTCTCTGCTTGGGTGTTGGTCTCTTTCTCTCTATTCGCTTAGGTTTTCCTCAGATTCGCTTGTTTGGAGACATGATTCGTCTTCTTGCAAAAGGTGATAAATCTGCCGAATTAATGGCGAAGAGAAGCGGTAAACCAAAAGGCATTTCTGGCTTCCAGGCATTTGCTACTACCGTAGGTGCTCGTGTTGGTATGGGCAACATTGCAGGTATTGCTTCAGCAATTTACTTTGGTGGTCCGGGTGCAATTTTCTGGATGTGGATCATTGCTATTATCGGCGCTGCTTCTGCATTTACCGAAGCTACTCTTGGTCAGGCTTATAAAGAAAAAGACAAAAACGGCGTATTTGTTGGTGGCCCTGCATACTATTTGAAAAAGGGTTTGAAGTGCAAGCCTTATGCGGTTATTTTCGCCATCTGCGCTATCCTCGGACCAGGTCTTTTGCTTCCTGGTGTTCAGATTAATTCCCTCGTAATTGTATTTGAAGAGGCATTTCATGTTGACCGCGTTATCGTAGGTGCCGTGTGCTGTGCTCTTCTTGCTTTTGTTGTATTTGGCTCAATCAAACGTATTGCTCGTTTGGCTGAATTGGTGGCACCGTTCATGTGCCTCATCTATATCGTATTGGCAATCATTATTTTGGGTCTCCATTTCACTGAGATTCCTGCTGCATTTGGCATGATTGTTTCCTCCGCTATTGGCGCGAACGCACTGTTCGGTGCAATCCTTGGCTCCGCTATTTCATGGGGCGTAAAGCGTGGTATTTATTCCAACGAGGCTG
>JBJEKV010000142.1:0-2930 GCA_051878815.1 Anaerotardibacter sp.
CTAAATACAACCTCTCCACCTTCGACAGACTCAGCAAAGCAAGTTATATCGAACTCTTTTTCGATTTGGTTTTTGTCTTTTGCTTACATGGCGTTATCGAAATTGCACTGGGTGGTGGCGATGGAACAGCAGGTGTGCAGGATTATCTGACGTTCTCTATTACGTTTGCTATCATGCTCCAGTCTTGGTTCTGTACTACGTTGCTCATGAACCGTTTTGGCACGGCAGACGTACAAGACATTGCTTGCCTGATAGTATGCATGTTTGCTCTTCTCAATATGATGCATGCTATTGATATGGGCACGACTGGCTACATGCTGTTCAACATTTCATGGGCGCTGCTTAACGCCAACCTTGCCCTTCATTGGGCACTTCGCTTAAAAATGATTGAGGATGCACCCGCTGAAACCATTCAATTCATCAAACGAGTTGCCCTCGTCCTTGCTGTTCAGGCGCTCGTTATTGTTGTGTTGGCCTTTTTACAGATTGTAACTAACCAGCTTATTAGCTTCGTTGCTTTCTTTGTAGGCATGTTTGCATGGAGCTGGAATAGTAAAGACCTCCTGGATGAAGCACAGTGCGAACACCTGGTAGAGCGCTGCTCGCTTCTTCTCATTCTTGTTTTTGGCGAAATGATTATGGGTGTTGCCGGCTCTACCGAATCAGGTTATACCCTTCTTGATTCGGCAATGTTCTTGCTTCTTGCATTAGGTTTATTCCTGGTTTATCTCAACCAAATTGAGGTTGTTTTAGACAAATCGAAGCTTGGCAACGGCTTTACTTATATGGCATTCATGGCTTGGATCATGTTCTGCGGAGGAAACGTTGCTGCAGGTCTTGAAATGATGAACGAATCAATTTCATTTACTACTTTGTCGGGAGAATTATTCTGTGCTGCATCAGTAACCGTTTTCCTTTTGAGCTTCTTTATGTTCATGCCTTTCGCTAAAGACAAAGAGCTCATCACTCGTAAATGGATTGTTAAACGCTTTTTTGCTTGTTTAGGACCAGTTCTTTATGGACTGATTGCAGAAATTTCTCTCTACATTATGTTTTTTGACACACGAACTCTTCCTGCAAACACCGAGGAGTTAGGCCTCTATCTCATCTTTTATGCAGTTGCAATTCTTGCCCTTTTGGCGGTCTACTTCGTGCTTTTCTTGGATCGAAAGCTCTACATTAGTCCCGAGAAAAAACAAGAATGCTCATAGACAACACTCTTTTCAGGAATTTCATATAGTAGGAAACACACGACCAAACTGATTGCGATCAAGGCGTAATCAATACCTTCGAAAAACAGGCTATACTTTGAAAAAGACCTCACTCTTGAAAAGGATTTCATGAAAGACCACAACACCAAACAACCAATCAAGCCTTTCTATCCTCTTGATGAGCAGATTATTGAAAACTGGCTTTCATCTTTGGATGTGGGAAGCTCGACAAAACGTGCCTATAAGCTTGGCATGAAGGTCTTTTGTGAGTACGTGCGAGAAAAAGAACTCGATTTTGACGAGCTTGAAGAGAAAGACATTCTTGATTACAAAAACGATCTCTTCGCGCGTGACTTATCCGTTGCAAGCTGCAATCAGTATTTGGCAGCGGTAAGAAGTTTTTATCGTCACGCAGCAGCAAATAGCTTGAACAACATAGCCGCTAATATTCATGGCGAATCTACGGGCAAAGACTTCAAGAAAGACACCCTTTCAGCCGCTCAAGTCAAAGAGCTTCTCAAGGCTATGCCCAAAGAAACAGAAACAAACTTAAGAGACTTTGCTCTGGTCAACCTCATGGTAAGAACTGGCCTTCGTGATGTTGAAATTTCCCGCGCACTCGTGGAAGATATTCGTACTATTAATGGTCAAGATGTTTTGTTCGTTCAAGGAAAAGGCCACAAGTCAAAAGATGCGTTTGTGGTTTTGTCCCCTTCTGCCCTAAACCCTATTAAGGAGTACCTCAAAACTCGTAAAGTAAAAGGCAGCTCTCCCCTCTTTGTCTCAACTTCCAACAATTCGAAGGGGAAAGCATTAACTACCCGTTCAATCTCAAAGATTGTTAAGAATTCCATGAAGGGTATCGGTATTGATTCGGAGCGCTTTACTGCCCATTCTCTTCGCCATACTGCCATCACACTTGCTCTGGTGGCGGGAGCATCCCCTCAGCAAGTGCGCGATATGGCGCGTCATGCAAGCATTGACACCACGCTTATCTATTCGCACAACCTTGATCGCATTAGTGATGCTGCCGAATATAGCGTAGATTCCATTCTTGGGTAAATGCCTACTTCTGGCTGAAGTAACATGCCTGCGCGCGAAACAACCGGCAAACCAGCAAGCTTCTTACTAAACCAAAGAAAACGGCCAATAGCAGCAAGTTTCTTGCTAGCCCAAGAACCACTCTCACGCCTCCGGGTCCCAATTGCCCGTAGGTGGCCAGCTGATAGTGTTGTCTTTCTCTTCGGTTTTCACTTCCACAAACCAACCATTGGTATCACGATATAGATGCCTCTTATGAATGCCGTCAATAAGGACTTCATAATCATGCGCGGAATAGTTTTGGTGCTGACACCGCGCTACACCCCTATCCTCAAAAACATAGCAGTCATAAATCCGTGTCTCATCCCAAATGATACGGAGTGGAATTCTGTTCTCATAAGGCTTTGCCAGCTCTACAACTGTTACATACCGCCTTTTCCATTTTGTGCCTCCGTATACCATGGTTCTCCTCTTAATAATAGAACATCTGTTCGATTATAGCTCACCATGATAGTTGCTTCTACGGTCATTGGATAACTTTTATTGAAACACTTTCATTCTCAGGAAGAAAAGAAAAAGGCCTCTCAATACGCCTCCCAGACAACAAAAAAACGTCCTGACTTTTGGGTTAGCGGACAAAAAGTGTGTCTGGCCTTTTAATCGATAGAGTACGGATAT
>JBJEKV010000143.1:0-12790 GCA_051878815.1 Anaerotardibacter sp.
GGCGCTGACCTGCGTCAACGCCTAAAATCAGACACACTTTTTGTCCGCTATCCCCAAAAAATGCCTCTCAAATGAGAGGCATTTTGCACTTAAACCGAATGGCTTGTTTCTTAAGAGGAGAGATTAAAGAATAGAAACAACCCAGCCTTCAGGACCTTCGATGTTGCCAGCCTGGATACCGGTTAAGGTTTCGCGAAGCTTCTTCATAACAGGACCAGAAGTTTCAGAACCATCAGGGAAGGTTACGTCAACGCCTGGAGCTTCAATGTGACCAACTGGGGAAATAACAGCAGCGGTGCCACAAAGACCACACTCAACAAAGTCACCGTTGAGTACTTCTTCAAACTTAACAGGACGCTCAATTACGTTCATGCCCAAGATGTCTTTTGCAACTACTACCAAAGAGCGGCGAGTGATAGAAGGAAGAATAGAGTTGGTTGCGGACTGTGGAACAACAAGGTTGCCCTCTTTATCAACGAAGAGAATGTTTGCGCCGCCAGTTTCTTCAACATAGGTACGGCTCTTGGAGTCAAGATACATATTCTCTGCATAACCTGCAGCATGTGCCTTTTCGCCAGGATAGAGGCTCATTGCATAGTTAAGACCAGCTTTGATGTTGCCAGTACCATGAGGAGCAGCACGATCATAATCTGCAACAGTGATGGTAACTGCCGAATCTCCACCCTTGAAGTAAGGGCCTACTGGAGTTACCAAAATGCGGAACTGATATTCGTCAGCTGGTTTTACACCAATAACGTCACCAGTTGCAAACATAAATGGGCGAACATACAAAGTTGCGCCTGAACCAAAAGGAGGAACCCAAGCTGCGTTTGCGCTTACAACTTCCTTAACTGCCTCGATAAACTTATCTTCTGGGAAGACGGGCATACACAAACGGCGAGCAGAGTCTGCCAAGCGCTGTGCGTTCAAGTCAGGACGGAAGCATACAATCTTGCCGTCTTCGGTGGTGTAAGCTTTCAAACCTTCAAAAATGGTTTGTGCGTAATGAAGAACACCAGCACACTCGCTCATTGGAAGGGTGTGATCGGAAGTAAGTCCGCCTTCTTCCCACTGGCCATTTTTGAAATTACATACGTAGCTGTAGTCAGTCTTCATGTAGCTGAACGGAAGGCTGCCCCAGTCTAAATCTTTCTTCTCCACTGTTCTCTCCTTATATGTGACTGAATAATGGATTAATTTTACTCTACTGAGTGCGTGCTTTTAACAATATTTTTCCTTTAAGTATTCAAGCGCAATTTTTTTAAAATAAGTGGTAAATTTCAATTGGGTATTGGGGGATTTACTATTCAATTCATCATAAGTGAGGGAATGTATGGAACCGAAATGTAATCTGATTATTGACTCCTGTTGTGATTTACCTGTTGAACTGATTCCTGATAACGTAACGGTACTTAACTACTCCTATATTCTTGATGGCATTACTTATTCGGATGACTTTTTTCAATCGGTAACCGTTAAAGAGTTCTATGACACCATCCGCGCAGGAGCTACGCCTTCCACTTCGCAAATTAGCCCTGCTGTTTTAGAGGAAGCATTCAGAAAAGGATGCGAAAGCGGAATCCCAACCGTGTATTTCTCTATGTCAGGCGGTATTTCAAGCAATGCTGAATCGGCAAAGATGATTGCTGATATGGTAAAGGAAGACTATCCTGATGCGGAACTTTATGTAGTAGACACCTTGCTTGGATGTACTCCTGAAGGTGTGTTGGATTTCGAAATTATGCGTCTGTTCAATCAGGGCTTTACGGCAGCGCAGTTAGTGGAGTGGGCTAGTGAGGCTCTCTATCACGCAAACACGCTCTTCATGGTTGATGATTTGGACGCGCTTCACAGAGGTGGCCGTTTGCCAAAAAGCGTTGCGGCAGTTGGTGATGCCTTAAACGTTAAGCCTCTCTTGAATTTCTCTACCGATGGCACCCTTGGTTTAGTGGGCGTTGCGCGTGGTCGTAAGAAGGGCATCAAGCAGATGGCTCAGTTCTTTAAAGAGAATTACGATGTAAACAGCAAGTTCGTTATGATTGGCAATGCTGATTGTCCTGAAGAAGCAGAGAAATTGAGAAAAGAAATTCTTTCAATTGACCCTGCTGCAAATGTTTTCATTCATACCATTGGCACTACTATTGGTTGTCACGTTGGCGCTGATATGATTTCCATTAGTTTCTGGGGTGTTGACCGCCGCGAGGCTATGTCGGTAGCTGACCGCATTGCCGCAAAGGTTAAAGGTAAGTAGTTAATAAGTAGTTTATAGAGCGAAAAGGCAGCGTAATTGCTGCCTTTTTAGTCTGCATGCGGAGTTTGCTTTTTGTAAAGCTTACTCTTGTAAATCTTGTAGGTGCGAAGTCTTTTTTACGACTCTTGCTCCAGTGAAGCTTGTCTTTTTTCGTGGCGTGCTGCCCGTTCTTGCGCATTGCGTTTTCTATTACGCATGTTGATAACCGTGCCTTCCATTCCATACGGAATGTAGGTGATGCTCTCAAGATCTTCAGGAAGATAATCAACTAAGCTCACGGGTTCTTTTGGCTCCCAGTTTTCAGGAAGCGGGCCCACTTTTGCGCAAAGTGCGTACACCACTGCACCTCTTTGGATGAGCTTCTCTTCGTACGCGCTCGTAATATTTGCAAGTGCTCCCAGCCATTCTTCTTTCTGAGGCTGATTAGCATGCAAGTCTCGCGTTTGCCAGATAATCTGATAACCCGTGTGATTGAGCTGTTCAAGGGCAAAATCGAAAAGAGGCTGGCTGTCAGTTTTTAGCTGGATAACGCCCGTCTCTCCCAAACATTCGCGATAATTCGCAAGCCACGTTCCCTCAACAATGCGATTATGCGCTTCCTTCTTTTTTGGATAAGGAGTAGGGAAGTTGATGTGGAGAACGTCAATTTCTCCTTCGGCAAAATTGTTATGGACGTACTGGGCAGAATCCAGCGCGAAAAAGGCATTACGAAGCTCCTGTTTTCCCGCCTTTTCGGCTCCCATAGATACGCACATTGGTTCTCGATCGAACCCAATGAAGAGATCTTCGGACATACTTGATGCTGCACGGGTTGTCCAGAGGCCTTTTCCGCAGCCTAAGTCAACATGAATCTTTTTGGCCTCAGGATATAAATCGTGCCAGTGGCCTTTATTGTTTAAAGGGTTTGCCGCAACGTATTGAGCGTATTGCTCAAGACGTTGGTTTGTTAGTTTTGGTTTCTTGAAGTGTGCCATAGGAAGAATAATACTCAGCCTTGCTTTGATTAGGGTTATGTTTTTATTGAAAGGTATAAGAGTTTTATTCTATGGTTTCCAGGCGCGGTTTCTCCTATAATTACAGGGACTTTTGTCTCGTTAAAACACAGGAAGTTACTATGATTTATTCTAATATTTTGGAAGCGGTTGGAAATACTCCTCTTATTCGTTTGAATCGTATGAGTCAGCCAGACGCTGCAGATATTATTGTTAAGTTTGAAGGAGTTAATGTGGGTGGCTCTATCAAGACCCGCACTGCTCTTCAGATGATTAACGCCGCAGAAGAAAGTGGCGAAATTACTCCTGACAGCATCATTGTTGAGCCAACAAGTGGTAATCAGGGTGTTGGTATTGCTCTTATTTGTGCTGTTCGTGGTTATAAAGCGCGCATAATTATGCCTGATTCGGTATCAGAAGAACGCAGGAAACTTGTTACTCAGTATGGAGCTGAAGTAGTAGTTATCCACGACGAGGGAGATATTGGCAAGGCAATTGATGAATGCATTGCTACGGCTCAGAAAATGGCCGAAGAAGATCCACGTGTTTTTGTTCCTCAGCAGTTTGTGAACAAGAATAATGTAATGGCTCATAAGCTTAATACTGCGCGTGAAATCATTGACCAAGTTGAAGGTCCTATCGATGGGTTCTGCTCTGGTATTGGTACTGGTGGAACTATTTCGGGTATGGGCCAGATTTTTAGAGAAGCTTATCCCGACATAACTATTTGGGCTGTTGAGCCTGAAAATGCAGCAATTCTCTCAGGCGGTCCTATTGGAAGCCATGTCCAGATGGGTATTGGAGACGGGCTTATTCCTGAGATTCTTGACACGGAAGTATATGACGACATTTGTGTTATTTCTGACGAAGAGGCTCTGGAGACGGCTCGTGATCTTGCCCGTTTAGAAGGCTTGTTGTGTGGTATCTCTTCTGGCACTAACGTGGCAGCGGCAAAACGTTTAGCACGCGTTTTGGGTCCGGGAAAAACCGTAGTTACTGTGTTGCCTGATACGGGCGAGCGCTATTTCTCTACGGATCTTTTCGAATAGGCTGCACAAGACTTTAGGTCGATAAAGTAGTATCGCAAAATTTGATAACTGGTTATTAAAACCATGAAGAACTAATTTGACGAGGTTCTTTTATAGTTAAAGGTACTGTTTTCTTATAACTGTGTTGGAAAATTGTTCTGAAAAGAGGTAAGTATGCCTATTAGAATTCCTGCTTCACTTCCTGCTCGTATGCAGCTTGAAGAAGAGAACATTTTTGTAATGTCCGAGCTTCGCGCTCTTTCTCAACATATTCGTCCGCTTCGCGTTATCGTTCTTAACTTGATGCCTTTGAAGCTTGATACCGAGGTTCAGTTACTTCGCAAGCTTTCGAATACCCCTCTTCAGATTGAAGTGCAGTTTATGTATACCGCAACTCACGTTGCAAAGAATGTTCCTGAAGGTCACCTTGCTGCCTTCTATACCACGTTTGAAGAGATTAAAGATCAGCATTTTGACGGCCTCATCATTACAGGCGCACCGGTTGAGAAGATGCCTTTCGAAGAGGTTGATTACTGGCCAGAGTTGGCTGAAATCATGGACTGGAGCCAGACCAACGTTCACTCTACCCTTCATATTTGCTGGGGCGCACAGGCTGGCTTGTATTATCACTATGGTATTGACAAGTTTATGCTTGATAAGAAGATGGCAGGTGTTTTCGAGCACATGGTATTGAAGCCATTTAGTCCATTGGTTCGCGGTTTTGACGATAAGTTTATGGCCCCTCATTCTCGTCACACTTCCGTATCTGAAGAAGCAATTATCGCTCATCCAGACTTGGAGCTCATTGCTACTTCTGAGGAAGCAGGCGCATTCTTGTTTAAGAGCACCGACAGTCGTAACTTCTTCATCACCGGTCACCCTGAATATGACCGCGATACCCTCAAAAATGAGTATGTGCGTGACATCAATAAGGGTATGGACATGGAAGTTCCTCTTCATTATTTCCCTAATGATGATCCAAGCCAGGAACCATGGCGTTCATGGTGTGCGCATGGTCAGTTGCTCTACACCAACTGGTTGAACTACTACGTATATCAGACTACTCCTTACGACTTGAGCAAGGCAGGCGTTGATTTCGAAGACTTCGACCACAAGGGAGAACGCTTCTTCGTTTCTGTAGTAGGACGCAATCAGGTTGGTATTCTTGCAGGAATTTCAAGCGTTTTGGCTAATGCAGGAGCAAGCGTTGACGACATCAGCCAGAATGTGGCCGATAGTTCCTTCAGCATGAATATGGTTATCCATTTCGAAAGCCCACTCGTTAACCTTGATACCGTTCAGGAAATGCTCAAGGATGCGGCTAAGGAATTTGACGTAAAGATTAGCCTCGTAAGCGCTAATTTCTAGAATTAATACGTAATCAAATAAATGATTTGTTAGAAAAGGATGTATGTATGACTTCTCTTGACACTCGTTGCGTGCAGGGTGGATATCAACCAGGAAATGGCGAACCTCGCCAGGTGCCAATTATCCAGTCAACAACCTTTAAGTATGCTTCTTCCGAAGAAATGGGAAAGCTCTTCGATCTTGAGGCAGAAGGTTATTTCTACACTCGTCTCCAGAACCCAACTAATGACTATGTAGCTGCAAAGATTGCAGAGCTTGAGGGCGGTACTGCTGCAATGCTTACCTCTTCTGGTCAGGCGGCAAACTTCTTTGCTATCTTTAATATTGCTTGCAATGGTGACCACGTAGTAGCTTCCAGCACTATTTATGGTGGCACCTTTAACTTGTTTAACGTAACTATGCGTCGTATGGGTATCGACTTCACTTTTGTTGACCCAAACGCATCTGAGGAAGAGTTGAACGCGGCATTTAAGCCAAACACAAAGGCAGTTTTTGGCGAAACTATTGCAAACCCAGCATTGTCTGTTTTGGATATTGAGAAGTTTGCAAAGGCAGCTCATGATCATGGTGTGCCATTGATCGTTGACAATACCTTCCCAACCCCAATTAATTGTCGTCCATTCGAGTGGGGTGCTGACATTGTTACCCATTCCACTACTAAGTACATGGATGGCCATGGCACTGGTGTTGGTGGCGCTATTGTTGACTCCGGTAAGTTTGACTGGATGGCTTACGCAGACAAATTCCCAGGTTTGTGCACTCCAGACGAGAGCTATCACGGCATTACTTACGCAGAGCGTTTTGGTAAGGAAGGCGCTTTCATCACCAAGTGTACTGCTCAGCTCATGCGTGACTTCGGCAGCATCCAGAGTCCTCAGAATGCGTTCTATTTGAACCTTGGTTTGGAAAGCCTCCACTTGCGCATGAAGCAGCACGTAAAGAATGGCCAGGCAGTAGCTGAGTTCTTGAACGATCATCCAAAGGTAAAGTGGGTTCGCTATTCTGGTCTTCCTACTGACGAATATTACGAGGTTGCTCAGAAGTACTTGCCAAATGGCGGTTGCGGCGTTGTAAGCTTTGCCGTTGAAGGTGGCCGTCAGGCAGCTGAGAAGTTCATGGCTTCTTTGAAGATGGCATCAATTGCAACTCATGTTGCTGACGCTCGTACCTGCTGTTTGCATCCTGCAAATGCAACTCATCGTCAGTTGAGCGCTGAAGAATTGGTTGCTTGTGGTTGTCCTGAAGATATGGTTCGTTTGAGCTGCGGTATTGAGGGAACCGAAGATTTGATTGCTGATATCGCTCAGGCTCTCGAGGCAATTTAATCAGGGTTTATAGGTTTATAGGTTAACAACCCGGGTTTATCAGGTTCATTCCTAAAATGTCAGAGGCTCGCTCCTTAACGGTAGCGAGCCTCTTTTTTAGTTCTATTCGTTCTTAAGATTCGGTGCAATCAATCCGTTCGCTACCGAAGTTACTGCCAGGCGAAGGATGCTGTCGTAGCCAGTTTTCGCCAAAATCTCAGAGATATGTCGTTTTACGGTGCCTTCACTCATGAAAAGCTCAGCAGCAATCTCTTTACGCGTCTTCGTTTCGCAAACGAGCCTCAAAATAGAAAGTTCCGTCTCAGTCAAAGAGGAAATAATGTTTTCCTCCTGTGGTGTCTTGTTTGGATAAAGCGAGTAGCCAAACATAGTTGAGCGAAGCGCGGTGATGAGCTCGTCAGTTCCAACGTTTTTGTAGATAAAGCTGTCAGCGCCGGCTTCTTTTGCCTGTTCAACAAAGGAAATCTCAGGCATGCCTGTCATGAGGACAACTTTGATGCGCGGTGCCTTTTTCTTGATTTCTCGTGTTGCGGTAATGCCGCTGGAATCATGCTCGGTGCAGATGTCCATGAGAATGATGTCCGCTTTTTTCTCTAAAGCAGTTTCAAGAGCAAGGGATGCGTTTGATAGGGTAGCAACAACTTCAAAGTCAGGTTGCGTATTGATAGCTGCGCTTAAGGATTCACAGAGAATAGTCTGATCTTCTACAATGATTGCTTTAACCAAAACGTGCCCCTTTCCTTGTTTTGTGCGTTCAGCTTATATCGATTTATGTCAATCAGCATCGCGTTAATTAGCATTGATTGTATCAATTTTGCCCGTGCAGGACCTTTCGTACTTCTACTCTATCGTTTTATGGGGAATTTCGGCGAAAATAACAAACTTTCCATCAATAATAGCAACCTCAAAGGTGCCATATAAGGCCCTTACTGCACGGCGCATTCCCTTAATGCCTGTGTGTTCTTCAATGGTGTCAGTTTTACAGATACCGTTATCAGAGATACGTAAATAACTCGAGCCTTTATCCTCGCGAAACTCAACATAAATATGATTTGCTTGAGTATGGCGAATAGAATTCGTGCATGCTTCTCTCAAAATCTGAAGAAAAACGGTAGTGGCATCTTGGTCTTTTGGAAGTTCGCCCGAAATTTCTACCGAAACATTTGCAAGCGCAAACGAGTTGATAAGAGAGTCAAGAAGCAGCTTACTATCAGGTGTTTGCGTAGAGTCGAGGTCTTCCATCAAGGTTCCCAAAAGCTTGCGAAGCTCGTGCAGGTCATCAAGTGAGTCCTTCTTATCTTCGATATATCTATGAAGAATGGACAGACGGTGACCAACCGTATCGTGAACGTGGGATTGAAGTTGGAGATACGATTCGTTTATTGCAGCCTTATTAACCTGCTCGAGGGAGCCATTTAACTGCTCAGCAGTAATGGCAAGCTTTTGGTTGGTCAGATTGATGTCGTGATTCAACTGTTCTTCAGCAGTAATGTTTTGCGCAACTATTCTGCTACAAAGCTCATTGCTGACCAGGATAAACGAGTGAGTGAAAAGCCAGAGTTCTTCGCC
Organism: Anaerotardibacter sp.; assembly: GCA_051878815.1. Lineage (GTDB taxonomy): Bacteria > Actinomycetota > Coriobacteriia > Coriobacteriales > Eggerthellaceae > Anaerotardibacter. The sequence goes on from JBJEKV010000143.1 coordinate 8,534, forward strand.
AATAGTGATGTACTGGAGCGTGAGCGAGTTGTTCTTTTCCGGATGTTGTTCTTCAGCAATCTCTAAAAGCTGTGAAGCCAAATTAGACGTGCTGCCTAAATCGGTTGGAAGCTTGAGGTAGGAGAGGCAAAAGCGCATCTTGTCGTTGATGGCCAAAATACGTTCACGCTCATCGGAGAAAAGCACGCCACTTGGAAGCAGCTTAAAGGCTTGCTCGAGGGAGGTACGTGACAAATAATTGCGCTGGAAATTTTTGTTACTTTGATGCAGCACAACCATGCGAATAACGGCCAGTACGATAAAGCCAATAAGGATGTAATCCCAATATTCTTCAAGAGGGATAACAGTTTGAACGAAGATAAATACCAACAGAGGAATATCAAGCAAGACACCATCGTCTTTGCGTTGGTATGAGCTGATGATTGACGTAAGAATTCCTACAAGGCATAAAGAGGCAGGAATCCAGAGCTCGAATTCGAGAGAAAAGAAGGTAATCAAAGAGACTTGGGCACTTGTTAAGAGAGCGCTCATCACAACTAATTGGAAGAAAAGAGCGTACGACATAACGGTCTCGTGAAGGAAGTATCCCGTAAAGGTTTTGTCTTTTCTTCGGTCGAGAATCTTCATTTGGTAGTAGATGTTTGATAAAAGAGCGGCGAAAAGAACGAACCAAAGCGCAATTTTTGCCATCATAGGGAAGGTGGATTCAATCATTTCTCCTCCTCCTCGGTAAAGGCAGTTACGCCAAAGTCAATCGTGTCTTCGTCAATCACGAGCGAGATATCTTTAATCTGTGGTGGTAGTGGTTCTGCAAGACGCTCCTTCATAGCCTCAAGATGGCTAAGTGCATCGGAAGTTGCAGGTTCGCCATACTCAATAGCAATGCGCAAGCGTGCTTCCGTGTTTGAAACCTCATTGATGGAGATCATGAGAATAACGTCTTCGTAATAGAGAATTCCCAGAATAACAATGAAGAAATAGTCATACAGGGAACTAACTGCCGCTGCGCTCAAGCCTTTTGGCGCGTTAACTGAACAACCACACGTAAAGCCAATGGTGCGCATATCAATACTTGCTTCGCTGATTACCAGGTCGAGTCGTTTGCTGTCGAATGCTTCGTCACTATTCGCCGTAATTACCAGACTGCACTTGCGTTTTGCGTAGGAGGTAATCATCTTTACCTCAAAGAGGGCAAGCTCTTGTTCCTTTTTGCTCAGCGTACTGTGATTTTTGATGAGGTAATCAAACTGCTTATCAATTCGGGAAAGCGCTGTTTTAATTGTCTTTCGAATTTCAGCCATCAAATGGCGGTTTGTTTCCTGCTTCTTGAGTTGCTTTTGTATAGCAAGCGTATTACGAAGCGCCGAAACCTGAGCTTCTAAAAGCTTTTGTTGGGACTCTAGTTCAGCACGTCTTCCAATAACAGGATCGATGTTTTCGCCAAGAATAACCGAGCCACCCGTTACCTCGTAGGTGTGATAGAGGTAGTTAGGGTGGTTGGTGAGATGGAATGAGGTTTTTCCGTTAGCGCGGTTAGAAACCGTTTCCTGGAAAAGCTGGTGTTCTTCTTCCGAAGTGAGCCCTGAGGTTTTTTCGGTTTTGAATGCCTTTCCCGGGAAGTGGGGATAAATGAAGAGCTGGAACGGAAGTTTTTTGAGTACTTTTACGTAGTCTTTTGTAGAAGGAAGAATGCCGAAATACATGCAGCCCTCAAGAAAGATAATGAAAAGTCCGCTGTAGGCGAAGACTGAATCAATCGTGTTGATTGCGTATGCTTTGGCAAGACTCGTTACTGCGTAGAGCGCAATGAGGGAGAGCGCAATAAACATAAAGCTCAAGCCAACAAGGTAGGTTCCTTTTTGTACAGAAGAGAATACTGCAATAAAAAATGAAAGAAGCTGTGCGGCAATCCATCCGCAAATAAGGAAAAAGCCTGCTTTATACGCGGTGATATGAAGCCCCGCAGAAGAGGTATCAAACTGGAATACCATCATATGGAAGTTGTTAGTAAGGGCAAAACAAGAAAGCGCAATGCTTGAGAGTGCCAAAAAGAATAGAACCGTGTGGTAGGTGCTCTTGTTTCCAAAGTTGATTATTCTCAGTGCACAAAAGAACAGAAGGCTTGGTATCAGAATAAGAGGAACTAAGCGAAGTTCGCAAAGAAAGGCCAGAAGATATGTTTCGCCAGGAGGCGTGAGGTAACTAATAAAGGCCACAACGTTCCAAAGGAAAATAGTGGCAATGATGATTGTGCACAGAATGCGAATGAAATTATCAGTGCAGCGTCTTTTCATGTGGGTATACCAAACAACTGAAACCACACAGAAGAACAGGGAAAGAATCAAGGTAGTTTGATTTTGTGCTTGGTAAAACGATTCGTCCAGAGCGGGAGCATCGCTGGCAAGAAGAAAGAAGAACGTGAAAAAAAGAAACACCGCAATAAAGAAAATCCATTCAAAGGACCTCTTTGCGGTGTAACTGTTAATACTCTTTCTCATACCTCATTATTCTACCAATATAAGGACAAAGTGTCCTCAGTTAGGCTTGGGTAAGAAGCGGTATTTTCTTTTCCTGTTCCTGCAAATCACGCTTCTCTTCAGCGGCTTTAATAGTGCGAGAGCCCGCTTCAAGAAGTTCATCAGCAGTAGCATATTCCATAATCTGAGCGCGTCTCTTTTTCGCACTCTCTTTTAGATCTCCATGTTCAACGGCATGCATGAGAATCTGCATGCGATGCTCTACATCCTCGATAATGTCAGAGCAGTTTTTGAGCTCATCAGCCATATCAATACCTTCGACAAGGTACTTGCTTTTATAGCGAAGGGTATGCTCAAGAGAAGCCCAAAAGTCCATAGCGATAGTGCGGAACTGAATTTCAACCGGAACAAAAACCTTTTTATCAAGGAAGTAGATAGGAGTCGTAACAATAATGTGGAGACTGCGGTATCCGTTAGGCTTTGGGTTCTTGATGTAGTCTTTGATCTTGATAATCTCGAGGTCGTCTTGAACTTTGAGAGACTCTACCAAGGCATACACATCGTCAATGTAGGAAACGATAACGCGCATACCTGCAATATCAAGAATGTTTTCTTCCATGGCGGACAGTGTGGTTGGTTTGCCATACTTTTGGAGTTTTTCGTAAACGCTCTCTGGTTTCTTGATGCGTGTCTCAATGTGATGGATAGGGTTACGATTGAAACGATACTCAAGGTCTGCGTCAAGAATTTCGAAACGAGTTTTTACATCAAGTAATGCAGCCTCATATTTTTTATACACCGAACGAGCCGCTTTTACGAATGCGGCTTGATGGATTGCTTTTTGCGTCTCAATAGTGAGCTTATGTTGGTTAGTTGACACGAGGTCCCCTCTAGCTAATAGCTTATATATCTAAACGTGTTCATTTACAGTCTAATGCATAAAAAGTGAGCTCACCTGCAAGCGGGTTTGAAAGCAAGGTGTCCTCATGGTTTTTCCAATAAAAAGCCAAAAAAATCCTATAACTATCGAAAAACGGCTGGACAAAAGAGGCGAAGTGTCGAATAGCACTCTGTCAGGCGTAAACGAAAGAGGTATTTCTGTTTTTGGATAGAGCTTCATATATAATTGATTGAAGTAGATGCTTGAGTGCGAGTGTCTATAGTGTCTATCTATTGCGAAACGCAGAAACTATTAGCTACTCTTGCTGCGAAATGCAGTAAACCGTCAGAGGGGAGCACCATGGCAGAATTGCGGACCAGGGAAGTTGAACAGCTTCTCTCTGTTTTTTCGGGACTGAATGATAACGACAGTGTTTTTGCCTTATTCGAAGATTTGCTTACGGTAAGAGAAATCAAAGACGCTTCTCAGCGCCTAGAAGTTGCCCAAATGCTTCGCGACGGAAAGTCGTATACCGCAATCGAGCAGAGTACTGGCGCTTCTGCAACTACGATTGCGCGTGTATCGAAAGCGCTCAATTATGGCACGGGAGGATATGCGGCCGCTTTTGAGGTGCTAGACAAGGTAAAGAATGAGAACAATAATCTTTAAGCAGAGCACACAAACCATTAAAACTATTAGCATTGCAGCACTTACCCTGCTGCTTTCTTTTGTTCTCCTTATTTCGTTGACGGCCTGTTCTGCTGCGGATTCTAAAGGTTATAAGTTGGTGCGCTCGGGAACGCTTACGGTGGTTACCTCGGCTGATGCGGAACCATTTGAGTATTGGCAAGACGGTCAGATTGTTGGATTTGATAGTGCTCTTGCTCAAGAGTTGGCTTC
>JBJEKV010000144.1:0-2879 GCA_051878815.1 Anaerotardibacter sp.
TCCTGTTCGCTATCTTTTAACCGATCAAGGAATTGAGCGACTCAACAATGATTTTGTAACGAAAGTTCCTCAAGCAGTTGAATGGCTTGGTACCTCGGCAGGCTCTATTGCTGGAGATGCGCTTCTGAAGTACGAAGAGGCGTTTTCTTCTTGTGGTACCGTTCTTGGCGAAGAATTTAGAGCTCCAACCGGAGAAGGCTTGCTTCTCTGTGTTCAGGATTTATGGAACAAGGGCCAATTTGACCCTGATGATGCACTTTTAGGCAATCCTCTTACCTTGTTGCCAGTGTATACGCGTCTGTCTGATGCGGAAGAAAACGAACGAAAGCGTTTTGCTTCAGAGCAAGGCGCAAGCACTAAGAAAGATCTCATTTCTGGTGTGCAGGGCGCTGTCGTGTGCGATGCTTCTGCAGAATCTGAGCAGACGGACGGACCCGTAATTCGCTATCAACCACTCGAGGCTTCATGGTGTGCTGATGTGGCTGCTATGGAGAGCTGCGTTATGGGAAGCGATGCCTGGAATGAGGCTCAAATTCTTGACGAACTCCCTCGTGCTGATAGAAGCTGGTGGGCTGCTTACGCTATTAAAGACAGCTCGAAGCGCGTTGCTACGCACGATAACGCAACGTTAGTTGGATATGTGGGTGGCTGGATTGTTGACGGCCAGGTCCAAATCTTAAAGATTGCCAGTGATCCAACGTATCGTAGGCAAGGTATCGCAAAAGAGCTCATGCAGCTCGTGTCGCAAGATGCGCGTGATTTGGGAGCAACTGAATGCACGCTTGAGGTTCGCGTTTCTAATACGGGAGCTCACGCCTTCTACGAACGTCTGGGTTTGAAAAACATTGGCAAACGTCCTCGTTATTATTCCGACAAGGAAGATGCCTTCATTTTCACGGGCCCTTTGGTGCTTTCATCGGGCGACATTGCGGGTATGGAGTTGCGTGTTAATGAGATTGGCACCGAAGTTGTAGAAACTCCTCAGACTCTCATTTTGGCTATCGAATCATCGTGCGACGAAACGGCAGCGGCACTTATTGACGAAAAGGGCACCATCATTTCTGATGTGGTTGCTTCCCAGATTGATTTCCATTCGCGTTTTGGTGGTGTAGTCCCTGAGATTGCAAGCCGCAAACATATCGAAGCTATTGGTGGCGTTGTTGAAGAATGTATGCTTCAAGCACGAGCTCGTCTTCAAAACCCTAACCTTTCGTATAGTGATTTGAGTGCTGTTTCGGTTACCTATGCACCTGGTTTGGTGGGTGCTTTAGTAGTGGGTCTCGCATTCGCGAAAGGCCTTGCATGGTCAACCGATAAGCCGCTTATTGGCGTTAATCATTTGGAAGGCCACATTTATGCAAACAAGATTGATAAACCTTCCATTAAGCCTCCAATGGTTGTCTCCTTGGTTTCGGGTGGTCATACCATGCTTGTTCATGTAAAGGACTGGGGAGAGTACGAAACCCTTGGCTCAACCTTGGACGATGCGGTTGGAGAAGCCTTTGACAAGGTTGCTAAAGCAATGGGTCTTGGATATCCCGGAGGCCCGCTTATTTCTGAGCTTGCAAAGAAGGGCAATCCTAAGGCAATTCATTTCCCTCGTGCGATGATGCATTCGGGAGACTTGCGTTTCTCTTTGTCTGGCTTGAAGACCGCGGTCATGATTTATATTAATAAAGAAAAAGAGGCAGGAAACGCCTTATCTATGGCAGACATTGCGGCAAGTTTCCAGCAGGCTGTTATTGATGTACAGATTGCAAAAGCGAAGAAGGCGCTCGAACAAACCGGAGCAAAAGAGTTTTGCCTTGGTGGTGGCGTAGCGGCAAATCCTGCTCTTCGCCAAGCTTATATTGATTTGTGCGAAAAGATGGGTGTTGGTCTCACTATGCCTCCATTGAAGGCATGTACTGACAATGCTTCAATGATTGCTCACGTTGCGCTTGATAGATATAACCAGGAGAAATTCTTCGACTTCACCTGTGACGTCAAAGCACACGCGCCCCTTGATGAGCCGTACTAGATAACAGCACGAAAAACCGCATAACAAGATACGCTGCGCATTGCTGAAAAGCAATGCGTTTTGTTTGCAATGCATAGCGCTCGTATGCGCAAAGTATCAATGAATGCTGCGTAGCGTTCATTGAGCTCAGTATATTTTCGGATGTAATTTTTGTAGTGCGTTTTACTTACTCTTGTGAGCAACGTGAATTGCAGCAACGCCGAAGGTTACGTTAGTCCACTCAACCGTGCTGAATCCTGCATCATAGAGCATCTTTGCGAATCCTTCTTGGTTAGGGAAGGCTTTAATAGACTTGCTCAAATATACAAAGCCTGAGGCATCTCCGGTGCAAATCTTTCCCCAAAGAGGAATTCCTACGGTCAAGTAAATGTTGTATCCCAAACGCATGAGGGGATTTGGTGGGGTAGAGAAGTCAAGAACGCATAAAGAGCCACCTGGCTTCAATACGCGATACATTTCTTTGAGGGCCTGTTCGCGTTTTGGCATGTTGCGAATGCCATATGCCATCGTGATAACGTCGAAGGACTCATCTTCGTAAGGAATATCCTGGCCATCAACTACGGCAAGCTCAACAGGAACGCCGTGGTTTTCGCCTTCATCAAGACGATCTTGTGCAACTTCCAGCATGGCAGGGGTGTAGTCACTCAAGATAATGCTTGCAGGTTTTTTATAGTCACAGGCAGTGAAAGTTACGTCGCCCGTGCCTCCGGCAATATCAAGCATTTTTGTTTCAGGAGTGATTGGTGCTTTTTCGATAAGAATCTTAAGCCATGAGCGGAAACGACCAAAGCTTGAATAAGTATTGAATTTATCGTAATCCCAAGCGATGTCAGTAAAAATCTTCTTTACGCGTTCGCTT
>JBJEKV010000145.1:0-2853 GCA_051878815.1 Anaerotardibacter sp.
CGACTTGTGTTGGATAGAGCGAGAAGCACACGGAAGCAGGTTGACCGTTTACGATTCTGGATTCAAGCGCTCTTACTCCACGGGTTCCTCGTACGAAATCAAGGCGATTATCAACCTTTGGATCGGTGATTCCTAAGATTGGATCAAGAATGTAATCTTGCAAGAGAGAAACATCCAGCTTCTCAACCGGGTTCATGTCTTCAAAAGACTTATTGAAGGTAAGCTTGTACCAGTTTTCATTGATATACATACCAAAAGTGCCTTTTTTCTCAGGTTTAATAACCCCCGAGAAAGGACCTTCAAGCGTAAAGTTTTCTTGAATCTTATCGAAAAACTCTATTTCGGTGAGGTTATTAAGACCAGCAACGGCACGATTGTAGTCATAGATAAGGGTTTCATTGCTTGGGAAAATGAGGGCCATAATTGTTCCCGTGCCTGATGCTCCCTCAGTATCCGTATCAGCAAGAGAAGCTGCTGAAGCAGCGCGATGGTGTCCATCTGCAATGTAGAGCGACTCAACATTTGAGAACAGCTCAATTATTTCGTCGCTTTCGTCACCTTCAGTTACGCGCCAGACTTCATTTGTGAAGTTGAGATCATCAACAAATGAATAGAGAGGCTCGTTTGCTTCTTTGATTCGGTCAAGAATTACCGAGAGCTTTCCTAAAGAAGGATACGTAAGAAAGAGTGGGCTTGTTTGAGCGCCTAAGGTTTTCATCAAGCGCTTACATCCCTCTTCTTTAGTCTTGCGGGTTGATTCGTGCTTTTTAATTGCTCCACTTTTGTAATCTTCAATACTTACCGAAGAGAGGAGGCCAGTGTGGCTATCTCCGTTTGGCGAAGTAATGCGATACACATAGAAGGCAGGCTCGTCGTCCTGAAGATAAATGCCCTTTTCTTTGTATTCGTTAATAAGCGCTTCAGCGTAAGAAAAACCGACCTTTCCCGTTTTAGCAACTTCCTCAGGAAACTCAATGCCGGCGGCATCAAGATGAAGGAAGGACTTTGGATGGGAAAGAAGGTATTCGATTGCTTCCGTATCTGAGAAAAAGTCAAACGGGAGAGAAGTGACTTCTGAGACGTAGGAAGGATTAACTCTCATACAGGGAAATGGCATTACGTGGGCCATAGGGCTCACCTTTCTTTAGTGGCATTTCTGCCAAAGTGGCTGTAATACTTCCATTGTACGGTATGAATAGATAGATTTGTACCGAACGGATACAGATGTTTCTTATTGTTAACGAAAAGAAACGAACATTCTTACCAGATTCCCAAGAGTGCCTGCATTCCCAAGCTCGTAGCAGCAATACAGATCCAGCAGATGCCTCCAAGCAAGAGAGGTTTTCCACCTGAGGTGACCAATTTCACTAAATCGGTACCCAATCCAATTGCGAGCATTGCCATAATGATGAAGAACTTAGACAAGGTTTTAAGCATGCCAAAGATTTCTAAATCGTATCCTGCACTGGTGCAAAGGGTAGTGATGAGGGCTGCACCTAAAAAGTAGAGGATAAAGAGAGGGAACGCACGCTTAAGGCTAAAGTCACCCAAGAATGCTTTAATGCCTTTGGTTTGAGCAGCGCTCTGTTCGGCATTTTCTGTAGCAGTGTTTTCGCCTTCGCACAATTCAGCCTGCTTATCCTGACGAGCACGATAAGCCATCCAGATGCCAAGAACTAAGGTGATAGGAATAATCGCAAGAGTTCTGGTCAGCTTTACGATGGTTGCCTGATCTAAGGTGTTAGCGCCTGGATGCATTTCGTCCCATGCAAGGGCTGCTGCTGTAACGGAAGAAGTGTCGTTAATGGCAGTGCCTGCGAAAAGGGCAAAGCCTTCATTTGATAAGCCAAGCCAAGTTCCCAAAGTTGGGAAAATGAGGGCTGCAACAACGTTGAATAAGAAGATAACGGCGATAGCCTGTGCAATTTCTTCCGCATTCGCCTTGATAACAGGAGCGGTTGCCGCAATAGCAGAACCACCACAAATAGAAGAACCAACACCTACTAACGTAGAGGTTTTAGAAGGAATGGAAAGAAGTTTACCCACGATAAACGCAACAATGAGTGCGGTCGCAATGGTTGAAAGAATAATAGGAAGGGACTGAGCACCAACTTTCGCAATCTCGTTTAAGTTGAGGCCAAATCCTAAAAGAATAACGGCATACTGAAGAACTTTTTTTGAAGTAAAACCAATGCCGTCGGAAAAAGAGCGCTTATTCTTCCAGAAGCAACCAATAAGAATACCGAGCAAAATAGCGAAAACAGGGCCACCAATAAGAGGAAACTGCTGCCCTAAAAACCAACAAGGGATAGCGAGAGCAACACAAAGGGTGATTCCTGGTATTTTGCTTTTGATTCCATTCATAGCGGTTCCATTCCGTAAAACAATAAGCTGTCCTAGAATACCACCACTAGGGGGCTTGCTTCTAGGACAGCTAAAGAATTAAATCTTATTTTAATTTGAAGATGTTTTTGTAATGGCTTCTTTTATTCTTGGAGCAGGTTTAAGCACTTTCTACTTTTAATAGAGCGAACTTGCTGAAGAGATCCAATAGAGAGAACTTGTTAAAGAGACCCTTACTTCTTCTTAAACGCAGCAAGGCCAAAAGAGCCAGGACCACAATGGGAGGAAATTACGCCGCCAGCGTCAACCCATTCTACGGTCTCAAATCCTGCTTCTTTAAGCATGGTTTCAGCAGTCTGCTGAGATTCTTCGCTTAATCCATAAACGCGGATGCAGGCAACGCGCTTCTTATCCCACTCGTTTGCAGAGAGAAAGTTAGAAATCATTCGAGTAAGAACTTTTTCAAAGCTACCACGGAGCTTGTCGGTTGCAACTAATGCTCCGTTCTTA
>JBJEKV010000146.1:0-2807 GCA_051878815.1 Anaerotardibacter sp.
ATACGTTCTGGAGGTCTTCCAACTCTTCAAGACGGTCAATAAGACGCATTACCTTCTTTGCGTCTGCAACGCTGGTAATCTCATTTGGAGTGGTAGGTTCCATGGTGAATTCAGCACCCTTAGTCTGGATACCCTGCTCTTCCAAAGCCTTCTTAACAGCAATAAGCTCGTTTGGTGCAGTATAAACTACCCATTCGTCTTCTGCGTCTTCGTAGTCAGTGCCGCCAGCTTCTGCAACTGCCATCATGAATTCATCTTCATCAACAGCGTTCTCGATGTCAGCAACCTTCTTCTCTTCAGACTTGATGATCTTCTCAACAAGAATCTGACCCTTGCGCTCAAACTGGAAAGCAACAGAACCAGAGGTGCCCAAGTTACCACCGCTGTGGCTAAATGCTGCGCGAACGTCAGAAGCAGTACGATTACGGTTGTCGGTCAAAGCCTCACAATAAACTGCAATACCGCATGGACCATAGCCCTCATAAATTACGGTTTCGTAGTTAGCTGCATCCTTACCAGAACCAAAGGCCTTATCAATAGCGGTCTTGATCTTGTCCTTAGGCAAAGAGTTTGCTTTTGCCTTATCGATAGCAGCAGCAAGAGAAGCGTTGTTGTCTGGATTTGGGTCGCCGCCTTCTTTAGCAGCTACGGTAATGTTACGGGAAAGCTTAGAAAACAAAGCGGAACGCTTAGCGTCCTGAGCAGCTTTACGATGCTTCGTAGTAGCCCATTTTGAGTGGCCTGACATATATGCCTACCTTCCTATATGAAGTTAACAAACTTATTTACATAGTGCAGCTGAAAATTATAACATAGCCTAGCCACTTGGAGTAGTACTTATGCAAGCTCAAAGACGTCGGTAGCAATTCTTTTGGTTAACGCATCAGAATGGGTCACTAACAACATGCCAATATTCGCTTCTTCGGCATAGGAAAGCAGTGTTTCCCAAATCTGAACCTGCGTTATTGCATCAAGCATGGTAGAAATTTCATCAGCAATAATAAACTCCGGCTTTACGCGCAACGCACGAGCAACACAGCATCGCTGCAGTTCGCCGCCCGACAATTCACGCGGATATCTGCTTAACCACTCTTCCCTAACACCAACTCTTTTAAGCAGATCAAAATCAAGAGAACCTGCTTCTTCGAGAGAAGAGCGAATGGTAATGAGTGGATCGATTGCATGTTCAGGATGCTGCCAAATCATCTGAATAGGACATACCCCTCGTTTAGGAAGTGGCACACCATTAAACAGAACTGTTCCCGCATCAGGTTCAAGAAAACCAGCAGCAATCTTGCACAAGGTTGATTTACCAAAACCTGAAGGAGCTGAAAGAGCAACTCGTTGACCCTTATCAACACTGAGAGAAACGTGTGACAGAACAGGAGTTTTTTCGTTGTATGAATAGGAAATATCCTTAAGTTCAAGAAGGGCCACTACTACTCCTTTTTCAACAACGGCGAATTATCAACAACGGCAAAATCATGTTCAGGAAGTGCGTGCCAAAGCATCTTCGAAAATGGATGCTGCAATAAATCAGGGCTTGCGAAGTTTTCGACAGACGTTTCTTCCACAACGGTACCGTCTTTAAATACTGCAACACGGTCTGCAACCCTCAGCGCTAACTCAATGTCATGCGTGATAAGAAGAACGCCGCCACCTTCGTTGGCGAATTGCCTGAAATCAGCCATAGCTTTAACTGCTAAATCTAAGTCCAAACCAGGAGTAGGTTCGTCTGCAATGATGAGTTTTGGATTTGAGATAAGTGCAGTGCAAAGAAGGATTCTTCTTGCCATACCACCTGAAAGTTCGAACGGATACATCTGCTCCACTTCTGAACCCAAACCATAGCGCTTAAACAGCTCAGCACGCTTTTCTGGCAAACCGCCAATCTGCCTTCCAACCTTCATAAGAGGATTGAGGCTTTTTACCGTCTGAGGCACAAAGGCAATTTTTCCTCCTCGAAGTTCTTTCAAAGAGTCAGCCGTTTGCTTTTCGCCATCAAAATAGATTGTTCCCGTCACCGTAGAGTTTGAAGCGTAGAGCCCCATAATGGCATCGGCAAGAAGTGTTTTACCTGAGCCCGAAGCGCCTACGATTGCCAGTATTTCCCCCTCATGAACCGAAAGAGAAAGGTTATCTATAACACGCGAAATACGTCTCTTGCTTGACCAGCGGCTTTCGCGGTGGTCGTACATAGTGAACGACACCGACAAATCTTCAACTTGAAGAAGGTGATGGCCATGAACGTGAGCTGATTGTGCCGCATGGGAGTGATGGTGATGATATTCGGCCGTGCTATGGTCTCCATGTTCAGCATGATTTCTGAGGGAGTCTTGTTCCTTTTCCATTTCTCCCCTCCTATTCCTGAGCATGGGCAGGATCAATGAGCTTTCTCAAGCATTGACCTGACAAGTCGAACAACAAAACTACGGCAAGTAAAGCAAGACCTGGGAAGAGCGCAAGCCACCACATTCCCATGGAGAGATAGTTCATTGACTCACTCAAGATTATTCCAATTGCCGGCATCTCGGGAGGTAAGCCAAAGCCCAAAAATGTTACGCCTGCCTCATGAAGAATAGCATGAGGGAACAAAAGGATGAGGCCCACTAAATACTGCGGAAATACCGCTGGAACAATATGCTTAACCGCAATTTCCAAAGGACTTCTGCCAAGCTTATAGGCCTGCTGAACATAAATACTTTGCTTTACCTGGAGAACTTCAGCGCGAACAACACGACACAAACTTGGCCAGTGCGTTAATGCCACCGCGATACATACGCCCCAGAAGCCTTTACCCAAGGCAT
>JBJEKV010000147.1:0-12277 GCA_051878815.1 Anaerotardibacter sp.
TACTTTGAACGAAGTGGCACAACCATACCCTTCTCTTCAAGTAGTATTTAATGACTATCGTCCCTTCTATCCTGAGGCAACCAAACGAAGCAGAGATTTAGGTATGTATCGCCAAAACTACTGCGGATGCCACTACTCTGATAAAGAGGCTGCACTTGAGCGAGAAGAGCGAAAAGCTGCCCGAAAAGAAAAGAAAGCTGCACTGAAACGAGAAAAACTATTAACTATGAAAACTTCTGATTTTGACTACGATCTTCCTGAAGAACTTATTGCACAAGAACCAGCTGAAGAGCGCGACGGCTGCAAAATGCTGGTAATGAATCGTCAAACTGGTGGTTTGGATGACAAAATCTTTCGCGATATTTACGATTATCTCCAGCCAGGAGACTTGCTTGTTGCAAACGAAACCCGCGTATTACCAGCACGCCTCTTAGGCTACAAGAAGAACACCGGCGGTGCGAGTGAAGTATTCTTACTCAACGAAGTGTTTGACTACGAAGAAAAAACCAGCAAGAGTGCAATTTGGAAAGCGCTTGTTCGCCCAGGTAAACGCCTCAAGCCTGGCGCTATTGTTGAGTTTTATGAAGGTGGCGAAAAGGACGAGTCTTGCACTCCTGTTATGGAAGCTGAAATTGTTGACTGGGTTGAGGATGCCGAAAAAGGTGAGCGACTCGTTCGCCTTACTACCACTCTCCCATCTCTTGATGAAGCTCTTCATAAAATTGGTCACACTCCACTACCTCCTTACATTAAGAATTACGCAGGAGACGAAGAACTCTACCAAACCGTTTTCTCTCAGGAAGAAAGAAGTGCTGCTGCTCCAACGGCAGGTCTTCACTTCACTCCTGAATTGTTAGAGCGCCTAAAGGAAAAAGGCGTTGGCTTCAAGACGGTTCACCTTGAGGTTGGACTTGATACATTCCGTGTTGTTGATGAGGAAAACCCTCGCGAGCACCAAATCCACACCGAGCGCTATACCGTTCCTCAAGACACCATTGATGCTATCGAGAAAACAAAAGCTGCAGGTAATAAGGTTATTGCGGTAGGAACCACCAGCGTTCGCAGCCTTGAAAGTGCGTGGGATACTGAAGAAGGATGCCTAAAGCCACGAGATAGAGAAGCCACTAGCCTCTTCATTCTTCCTGGTTACGAATTCAAAGTTGTTGACTGCTTGATCACAAACTTCCACGTTCCTCGTTCAACACTTATGATGCTCGTGTCTGCATTCTCAAGCAGAGACAACATTATGAAGGCATATCGTCATGCAATTAAGCGCAAGTATCGCCTACTTTCCTTCGGCGATGCGATGTTTATTCGCTAAGTAATGGAGCCCACTGAGAAAGCTTATTGGACTCACTTCGCTAACTCATTAAACCCACAAGAACCATTGAGCGCCCCGCATGAGGAGGCGCTCAATTTTTTGGTGCTTAAACGTTTTTGTTTCCATCTTTTTCGCGTTAGTTTTGCGAAATGGTTTAGATGCGATATTTCTCCTGGGTTTTTTCGAAGAACGCATCAAGTTCTTCAGGAGAAATATCCTCTTTCGAAAGAGGAATGCCGCATGCTTGTGCAAGCGTAAACGCTTGCTCCTCTCTTAATGCAGCAGTTGAAGGCTTATGTGCTTTAGTTAAGTACTCAGATTCCAAAAGCAAGGTTCGTGCGATATATTCAACCGCTACTGGATCGGTTTGAGACAACTGCAACAATCCCGTCATGGACTGAGCGTCTAGTCTTAACAAAAGGCTTCCATCAATCTCAGTTGCATTCGCGAGCGCTGCTTCTAAAAGCTCTGCCGATGCTTCCCAATCCTCTTCGTTATTCTTCGATTTTTCAATTGAATTGGTAATTGCCTGGGCAAGAGCCAAAATCATACGCATTAAATAATCTTGATGGAGCATAACCTATCCGTTCTTTAAGCTATTAAAGCTGTTCCTCATTTGAAACAAACAACGCAAGTGCATCTAACTAAAACAACCAGCTTCGCGTTAACATCAATCAAGGGCCTCTAAAGTCGAGCCAATAGCAATCAAAGGCGTTTCAAAGCCACCCGTCTTATCAATCAAGAGCCTTTGGTGGCTGAACACCAATATGCTCAAACGCTCTCATGGTTGCTTGCCTACCCTTTGGTGTCCTAATTAAAAGCCCCTGCTGCATCAAATATGGTTCGTACACATCTTCGATTGTTTCAGGCTCCTCACCCATTGCTGCAGCAAGCGTTGAAAGACCAACAGGCTTACCCATAAATTGCACTGCAAGGAGTTCGAGTATCTTGTTATCAATAGGATCAAGCCCAAGACAATCCACTTCAAAAAAGCTGAGCGCTAAAGCAGCATTATCTTCATCAACAACACCATTTCCTCGAATCTGAGCCCAGTCGCGAACACGCTTAAGCAAACGATTAGCCAAGCGAGGGGTTCCTCTACTCCTTCTGGCTATTTCAATAGCGCCCTCTTGCTCGATATCAACTTGCAAGATAGAAGCACTGCGCAAAACAATTTGTGCAAGCTCTTCAGGAGTGTAGTAGCGCAACCTGAAAGAAATGCCAAAGCGGTCACGCAATGGTCCAGTCAACAAACCGGTTCGCGTAGTTGCACCAATTAAAGTAAAGCGTGGCAAATCAAGGCGAATAGAACGAGCCGCCGGACCCTTTCCTACCACAATATCCAAAACAAAATCTTCCAAGGCAGGATAGAGCACTTCTTCAACCGCGCGATTCAGACGATGAATCTCGTCAATGAAGAGTACGTCTCCTTCTTCAAGATTGGTAAGGATTGCCGCCAAATCACCAGGACGTTCAATTGCAGGACCGCTGGTGATTTTGATATTTGCTCCCAATTCGTTAGCAACAACCGATGCAAGGGTTGTTTTTCCTAAACCAGGAGGGCCTGAAAAGAGAATGTGATCCACCACATCATTTCTTTGCATGGCAGCATCAATAAGTATAGAGAGCGTTTCCTTAATTTTTGTCTGGCCAAGATAGTCTTCCAGCTTTTTTGGACGAAGACTTCTATCAAGACCTAAATCTTCTTCCGAAAGCTCAACCGAAACAGAACGCTTTGCGGGCGTACTGTCATACTGACCTTCGAAAGAAGCATCATAGAGTACATTTTCTAATTCAAAAAAATCTGCCATTTACGCTCCTAAACGACGTAATGCATAACGAAGTAATGCAGATTCTCCCAAATCCTCAGCAGCACCCCTCAAGGCAAGCTCAGCTTCAGCCGAGCTGAATCCCATTGAAAGAAGCGCTTCCGTGACTTGTTTAGCAGAAGCATTTTCTTTAACCACACGGACCTGAGAAGAGGCGCTCTCAAATCCTTCAAACTTCTCTTTCAGTTCCAAGATAATACGAGAAGCCATTTTTTTGCCTACTCCGGGCACTGCTTGAATAGCGTGTTCATCCCCGCTCACAATAGCACCAATTGCTTCGGTAGGCTCATATGTTGAAAGAACTGCAAGCGCAACTTTTGGACCAACGCCACTCACCGTAATGAGCTTTTCAAAAACCTGTTTTTCTTCCGAAGAGGAAAAACCATAGAGCGTAAGAGCATCTTCCCTTACATGAAGACGGGTAAGCACCTGGGTCGTTTGCCCAATTTCAGGAAGCGCGGCAACTCCTTTTACCGACATGAGAAGGTGATAACCAACTCCCTGTACCTCAATAATTGCCTGGTCAACACCCTTATAGGCAACCATTCCTCGTAAGAATGAAATCATCTATTTCACCCCTTTATCATTTGGAAGTTCAAGCGTACCCAAAGAAAAAGGATTGTGCGTAGTAAACGTAATTGCTGCTGCAAGCGCATCCGCCGCATGATCAGGTTTTGGAATGTGCGAAAGTCTCAACATATTTTGAACCATATATTGGACCTGACCTTTATCCGCATCACCAATTCCCACAATGGCCTTCTTGATAGTTTTTGGAGAATATTCCCCATACACCATACTGTCCATGCCGCAAGCAGCCAGCGCAGCGCCACGAGCTTGTCCTGTTGCAAATGCCGTTTGCGCATTAGAGCCAAACCAAACCGTTTCAACGCTCACGCAGGTAGGTTGATACCTATTCACCACGGCGCTCATTTGCTGATTGATTTTAAGAAGACGCTTTGGCAACTGATCCGAAGAGGTTGTTTCTATACAGCCATACGCAAGACAGGTAAGCGTTGAACCGTTTTGTTCAACAATTCCCCACCCTGTATGTGCAAGACCGGGATCAATTCCCAGAATTATGCGCTGTTTAATACTCACAAAACTCCTAAATCAAACATTTGTTCGTATTTTAGCACAGAGTTTTAGTCAACCTCAATACCGATTCGCTTGAAGTACTTAAGCCAGAGTTCGAAACTTTCGTCGGAAATTGCATGCTCCATTTTGCATGCCTCTTCTTCTGCGAGTTCTTCAGAGAGTCCAATCTCTTCGACAAGAAAAACGATGAGAGAATTATGGCGCCTTAAAATTGATTTGCCATACTCGAATCCGTCTTCGGTAAGAGTCACGTCACCATAAAAAGGCTGATCGAGCATTCCTTTATCTTTAAGGGAAGTAATAGCTTTCGAAACAGCGGTTTTAGAAACGCCCAGCTTTTTTGCAATGTCTACCGAACGAACAGGACTATCAGGGGTGCCCCCCAACATTACGATTGCTTCCAAATAATCCTCATGGGATGAAGATACTTTTTCCATAACACACCCTAATATCTATTTTCATGCTTTCTTTTATGCTTTTGGGAACAGAGTGTCTCGCCAGGCTGAAGAAGAGCGTTTCTTAATGCTTTTAATGTTTCGTAATAAATCTTTGAGGATTAATCATATCCCAAGAACAAGAATATAAAACCGACTTATTGCCAACCAACATTCTTTCCTCTCATTCCTCCTCTTTCGCCTGATGTTTTTCTTCCTTATTTTCTCTAACCAGTCGCGCCCAGATGGGCAATTCTTTTGCGCTAACGTGTATACTTGACTCCTAACAAATAATCCATCCGAGAAAGAAATGAGTAAATGAACCTTTACTTAGACACCAGAGGAAATGTCACTGAACCAGTAACCTTTACTGAGGCAGTAGTAAAAGGTCTTGCAAATGGTGGCGGCCTTTTCGTTCCTGAACAAATTCCACACTTCACTCTTGATGAAATCCTTGATCTCGTAAAGCTTCCTTACAACAAGCGTGCTGCAAAGATTTACCAGGCATTTGATACAAACCTCTCCGATGAAACTATCGAAGATCTTATGGCAAAGGCATATGGCGAACAGTTCGACACTGCTGACATCTGCCCTATCGTTTCTCTTGACGAAAAGACCCATGTTCTCGAGTTATGGCATGGCCCTACCAGTGCTTTTAAAGACATGGCACTTCAGTGCTTGCCATTGTTCTTCTCTGAGAGCGCTAAGCAGCTTCGCCAAGAAGGCAAGATTGATAACACCTTCCTTATTTTGGTAGCTACTTCCGGTGACACGGGTAAGGCTGCTTTGGAAGGCTTCAAGAACAAAGAAGGCATTCAGATTGCTGTTCTTTATCCACACGGCGGTGTATCCGACATTCAGCACAAGCAGATGGCAACCCAGACTGGTGATAACGTAATGGTTTGGGCTGTTGAAGGTAACTTTGACGATTGCCAGACTGGCGTAAAGAATGTATTTAGTGACAGCACATTCGCAAAAGAGCTTTACGACAACAACAAGGTTGCACTCTCTTCTGCTAACTCCATCAACTGGGGCCGTCTTCTTCCTCAGGTTTGCTACTACGTTTCAAGCTACGCTCAGATGGTTGCTGACGGTAAAGTTGAAGCAGGAAGCCCAATTGACGTTTGTGTTCCAACTGGCAACTTCGGCAACATCCTTGCTGCATGGTACGCAAAGCAGATGGGTACCCCAATTGATATGCTCTTCTGCGCAAGCAATGAGAACCGCGTATTGACCGACTTCATCAACACTGGTTCTTACGACATTGTTGACCGCACCTTCGTTCTTACCCCATCACCTTCTATGGACATTCTCATTTCTTCCAATGTAGAACGTCAGCTTTTCGAATTGACTGGTAGACAGGGCGAAAAGATTGCAACCTGGATGAACGAATTGAAGACCAACAAAAAGTTCACCCTTGATGAGGACACCTTCGCAAAACTCCAGGCAGACTTCAAGGCAGACTCCGCAGATAGCGAAACAAGCTTGAAGGTTATCAAAGAAACCCTTGAAGAGTATGACTACCTCATTGATCCTCACACTGCGGTTGCTATGAAGGTTGCACAGAATCTTCGCGGTGAGAATCCGGTACTCATTGCTTCTACTGCTCATTGGGCTAAGTTTGGCGAAAGTGTTTATCGCGCACTTCACAACATTGGCAAAGATGAGAAGTTGCCTGAAGAAATCAGCGCTTTGACTGGTTGCCAGTTGAACGACCTTATTGCAAAAGAGACCAACAAATCTTTCATTCCTGAAGGACTTGCTTGTCTCGATACAAAAGAGATTCGCTTTACCGAGGTTATTGGCAACACCACTGATGCAATTGAGGGCTCCGTACGAGAGTTCTTGAAGTAACGCTTTCGTGCACACTTTCACACGAACTCACTAGCACTCGCACGAACACATACTTACACACGAAACCCGCTTCGAGAATCTTCATGATTCCCGGGGCGGATTTTTTTATCAATAAAACGCCTGGACAATTCTGGTAAATAAATCTGGATTATCAACTACCACGAGCGCGAAGTTCTCTCGTGCGCGCGTTACTCCCTGGAATAGCGAACGAGTGTACACAAGCGACTCATTCTCTTCATTTTGCACTCTGAGTTTTCCCGTTTCGTCATAATAAGCACGGCTACCAACCGTCATAACAACCTTTTCGTACTCAAGACCAATTGAGTCAGCACTGCTAATGCCCGGATCATTCATACGCTGCGCTAGATCCACATTGAATCCAAGTCCGCCATGACGAATAAACTGATAGCCCTGTTTTTGGAAATCCTCCACCACGAAAAGAGCCTGTTCAATGGAATCAACATAAACGATAGATACCTTGTCGTGAATAAAGCCTCGTTTCGCAAGCGATAAATCAAAGAATCCACGCGTGAAATTCCAGATTTGATTATTGGTACGCACCTTGGTATCAAGCTTAAAGTGTGCAATGTCCTCAAAACGATTCCGCAAAAGCGTTACCACATTCGTTTTGGCCTGCTCGTTAGTAAGTGTCTGGCTCAAGTCCATACTTACCACGCAAGGAAGCTTATTCTCAGAAATGGCGTCGAAAAGGATATCGAAAACAGACTGGCTCATTCGCTGCGCTTCGTCGATAAATACCGCAGAATATTCTCTCAAAGCAAAAGCATCTAATCTGTCCGCTTCCACAATGATGATATATTCTTGCGCTTGATTGAACTGTTTGTGTGCATCTTGGAGCTGACCACAATGAATAACACATACCGGCAGCGCAGTCTTTCTTGAATACTCAAGCGCAACATCAAAAAGCAGTAAGGTTTTACCAGTGCCAGGCAATCCCGTAATGCCCGCGCAGTACGTCTCAGGGTTTTGCTCCATACCCTGCAAAATACCTCGCCTAGCTACCTCTTGCAATCCATTGAGATAGTACGTTCCCTGAAGAAAAGCCTCAGTGTTCGTTATCGGAGAAATGAGGTAGTCAGTTGCAGAGAAAAGATTATTAAAGTCATCGTCATAAAAACTATCAAAGCGCTTCATAACTGAAACAAGCTCATCAATCGTAGAGAGCTCTAATTCTTTATCGCGCAAAATATACAGCTGCTTTTCTTCGGCAATGTAAGAAAAGCAGACAATTTCACAAGACAGATGGCGAAGAAAATGCTGGTTTCTCACGAGCTGTTTTCGAATACGAGTCTTTCCAGGAGACTGAGACTTCAATTCGATATTAAGCGTCAGCTCTTTTGAGGTTTTAAGTAGGTCAAATTCCGCAGAAATCCGAGGAATTGAATACGAGAACACAAATCCATTTAAGTCGGCGTACTCGATTGAAGGATTTCGCTGGATTTCGTCGATCAAGGTATAGAACGACCAAATTTCTCGTTCGTTATAGCGAAATTTATTCGTGCGCGAAGAAAGGGCCCCCTCGTACAGGCAGAAGGGTTTTCGCTCAAAGGTTTGACCTGCTACTGAAAGCAAACTCAGATTTGTTGGCTTTGTCATAACAGCTCCCGTAATTGCGCAACACTAAAATAAGGCTTACGCACATTGTAGCGTAAGCCTTGGCAGTGTAATTATTGGGATTATTTCGCAAGGCACACTAAGGCGCGCCGTTCGCTTTGAAAACAAGAGCTCAGGATTATTGAGCTACGCCCGTTCGCTCGACAAGAGTTCCAGAATAATGAGCTGAGTTTATTATTTCGCTGCACCTGTTCGCTTCAAAAGGTAACAGAAGTGAATCTTCTTGTTTCGCGAAAAGTCTTCAGGAATCGTTTCGGCGGTTATGCATCGTGCTGCAATACCTTCAGCGAGCAAAGCAGGCTCATCAAGTCTGAACGTTCGCAGATTTCCCGAAAAGACAACTTCTCCCCCTTCTGCTAACAAATCAAAAATCTGGAGCAAAAGCTTTACGTGGTCACGCTGAATATCCCATGTATTCTTTCCCATAGATTTTGAATTGGAGAATGTTGGAGGATCAATAAAGACCAAATCGAATTTTCGGGCCTCGTCAGGTTTTTTACGCTGGCTATCAGCGTTTCGTTTTACCCATTCAAGCACGTCATCTTTGATAAAGACCTGGCTGTTGTCCTCAAATCCATTATTGTTCATATTTCGCTTTGCCCAATCCAAATAGGTTTGCGACAAATCAACCGTCACGCATCTTGAAGCTCCACCTGCAACAGCATAGACACTTGCCGTGCCCGTATAAGCAAACAAATTCAAGAAGCGTTTACCCTGCGCCTTTTCCTGAATAAGACCGCGCGTAACTCTGTGGTCAAGGAATAACCCCGTATCAAGATAACTGTCTAAATCAACTTCAAAGATATGACCATTTTCCTCTACGAGAAGAGCAGGTGTATCCTTACCTTTAAATTTCGAAGAGTCCTTTGCATACTGAGAACCACCCTTTGCCTGCTGGCGCATTTTTGTGTAAGCATGAGAAGGATTGATATCAAGAATGAGTGGCGTAATAGCTTTAATATCCAAAAAGCGCTGCATTGCCTTTTTGGAATCGATTGTTTTAGGAGCCTTGTATTCCGTAATTACGACATATGATTCGCCCTGAATCGTTTCGTAAACATCAATAGCGGCAGCATAATCAGGAAGGTCAGCATCATAAACTCTGTAGGCGTGAATGTCATTTTTCTTCGCCCATTTAATACGCGCTTTTCCATTCTTACGTAATCGCGATGCGAACTGGTCAGCATGACCTGACAAGGTGACAACAGAATGCTCGACCCCTCCAAGAGAGATGAGCGAAATTGCTTGGGTGCTTACACTTCCCAATGAATAGGAACGAACCGTTGCTTCAATTTTTGCGTTATATGCCTCATAGCTATCCAATGCAGTAAGACCCATATAAGAGTCAAACAACGGATCAGGCGTGATAACGTCCAAGGTCCACAATTGAGAAAAATCGGAAAGACCCTTAGAAAACTTACGGTAGAACTCTTCCATTTCTCCTGCAAGCAATCTAATTCCGTATGGAGGATTACTTACCAGTACGCCTGATGAAGATAAAGATGCTCCTGCCTTTTCAAGATTGGATGCTAAGTATTCGCAATCCCCTTCGGCAAAAGCTACAACTTTTGACAGACCCGCACGGGCGGCATTCTTTTGAGCCAAAGAAACCGCACTCTGATCCTTGTCGAAGCCAAAAAACAGCGGAAGCTTTTCTTGACCGAGCTCTAAACGGTCATCTGCTTCATCAAGAAGCTCATCGAATTCGTCCTGCACAAATTGACGCCATCCATAGAAGCCCCAATAATCTCTCATGATTCCAGGTGCTCTATCTTCGGCAATCATTGCTGCTTCAATCACAAACGTGCCACTTCCGCACAACGGATCACAGAATACAAGCCCTTCAGCGAAAGCCTTACCCTGCTTAAATTCATAGACCTTCTTCTGCCAACCAGCCTTCAACAAGATAGCTGCTGCCAAGTTTTCTTTAAGGGGAGCCTGGACATGCTCTTCAGAGCTTCGATAGCCACGACGATGCAAAGGTTCGCCCGCAAAATCAAGATAAATCGTAGCTTTCTGTTTGCGAAGCATTACCCAAACCGAAACATCAGGTCTGTGTGGCTGGACATCAGGACGAAAACCTGCTTGCGCTCTCAGTTTGTCGCAAATAGCGTCTTTAACCTTTACTGCCGTAAACTGGGTATTGCGCAACTCAGCATTAGTACCGCGTGCCGAAACAGAGATTGTTGCTCCCTTATCAATATGGCTCGCCCAAGGAACGTCATAGGCTCCCTGATAGAGCGCATCGGCATCAACAGCCGACACACGGCTCAAAATCATCATGACACGAGACGCACAACGAGACCACAAACATGCTCGATAGCCGTCTTTTGCCGAACCAAAGAAAGCAACTCCGCCCTGGAGTGGACGAACACGCTTTAAGGTTAAGCGTTTTAATTCATCGGCTAATACTGATTCAAACCCAAACGGGCAGGTTGCGAAAAATTCATATTCGGACGTTTTATTTTCCACTGAAGCGGTATGTTCGAGCAATTCCACTAAAGTCTCCCTTAGTTACGATATATGGATGAGTAAATTACCTGATTTTCATGCACTCAATACGCATGATTGTAGTGTATGAGCAGAACAGCAAGGAGCACAATCTTTCTCCGGGCATCAACTAAAAGGTTTTGATTGCCCTTTTAGCTGGCTTCTTTTTGCCAATATCACTGTCTAGCCACAAAAGACTCACGAAGTTAGCACCTGCTGGCGTCCAGCCGCAAAGACTCGTGAGATCACCACCTGCTGGCGTCCCATCTACAGCAGACTCATTGGATCAACGTCTACTGCGACGGTTATTTCTGAATGAGCCCTCTGTTTTCTGAAGTAAGTATTGAGCGCCGATTCAACTTCTTGTCCATGCGGAGCCTTTATCAATAAATGGTAGCGAAATACTTTTTTGACCCGTGATAACACACATGGAGTTGGCGGATACACCTGCACACCCGTCTGGGCAGACGAACAAAACAGCTCATTGAGATCTTTGAAGATTTCCATTCCTTCTTTTTGAAGATCGATCTCATTACTGCCACTCAAAAAAACGTTTATTAATCTAACATACGGCGGATATCCCAATTCTTTTCTCAAGGTCAAATCGTGATTAAGGAAATAATCACGCCTATATGTGGCAGCCGCGCGAATTGCATAATGGGAGGCATTGTATGTCTGAACAATAACCTTTCCTTCTAAGTCAGACCTGCCACTTCGTCCTGCCACCTGTTCAATCAAGTCAAAGGTTCTCTCAGGAGCGCGAAAATCAGGGAGCTTCAACACAGTGTCCGCATTGATAACTCCTACCAGCGTCACATCGTCAAAATCAAGACCTTTTGCAATCATCTGTGTACCAAGCAGGACCCCTGCTTCACAGCTTGCGAATTCCTCGAGTAGTTTTTGATGTGCACCTTTTCGTTTCGTCGTATCAGAATCCATGCGAATAATAGTGCAGTCTAAATCTTGAAAGAGCGCTCGAAGCTCTGCTTCAACACGCTGAGTTCCCGCACCAAATCGCTTCAGATACGGGCTTTGGCAGTGAGGGCATCGAACAGGAACCCTAATCTCGTAGCCGCAATGGTGACAGGTGAGCTTTTGTCCCACTTCGTGATACGTTAGAGAGGTTGAACAAGAAGGACATTCTGGGACAAAACCACACTCACGACAGAGCACAAACTGAGCAAATCCTCTTTGGTTTAAAAGGAGGACCGCCTTTTCTTTTCGCTCTAACGTTTGTCGTAATTCCTGCTGAAGCTTGCGAGAAAACATGTGCTTGTTGCCGCCGCCGAATTCTCGGCCCATGTCCACAACCTCAATAACAGGAAGCGGTCTTCCGTTAACACGCTCAGGCATTTCAACCTTGACCCAGTTGTCTTCAGTTTCGCACTTATGAAGCGCCTCTAGAGAAGGGGTTGCAGAACCAAGCACGAGAAGGGCACCTGTTTTTTCCGCAAGCCACACGGCAACATCACGAGAGACATAACGAGGAGCCGCATCTTGCTTGTAACTTCCCTCATGCTCTTCATCAATAATTATTACACCTAAAGAAGACAGCGGAGCAAATAAGGCACTGCGCGCTCCTACTACTACTCGCGCAATTCCCTTCCTGATCAAATCCC
>JBJEKV010000148.1:0-2794 GCA_051878815.1 Anaerotardibacter sp.
TGATGCGGGTATTGCAGCAGAAGCAATTACTCTTGGTGCACGCGAAATGA
Organism: Anaerotardibacter sp.; assembly: GCA_051878815.1. Classification (GTDB taxonomy): domain Bacteria; phylum Actinomycetota; class Coriobacteriia; order Coriobacteriales; family Eggerthellaceae; genus Anaerotardibacter. Next base: position 51 of record JBJEKV010000148.1, read on the forward strand.
CTTATGGTGGTTGCATGCTTACCGCATTTAGCAAGAAAGGCTTGGTGGAGACTCTCTCTATTCCTGAGCATCTTGATCCAATTATGGTTATCGCACTTGGCAAACCAACTGAGGATGTTCGCCTTGTTGAAGTTGCTGATGGTGACATCAAATACTATCGTGATGAAAAAGAAATCCACTATGTTCCAAAGCGCTCCATGGAAGAAATTCTTTTTTAAGTAGTATTTGTGGAAAGCTTAACCAAAATTTGTAGATTTTTATTAAGAGCCCTTGTAGAAAACGCAAGGGCTCTTACTATGTATTGAGAAAAATACATTTTCCCAGAAAGAAGCAATGAAAAAGTCTGAAGCTCTACATATTCTCGGTCTTGACGACACCGCCACCGAAGAAGAAATCAAGAAGGCTCATCGTAAATTAATTATCGAAAATCATCCTGATAAATTTGCTCAAGATGAGACTCTTCGTGCAGAAGCTGAAGAAAAAACTAAAAAGATTAACGAAGCTGCCGATGTTCTGGAATCGGGAAAATGGGAACCAGAATTTGGAAGCACCGGAAATCCTTATGCTTCTCCTTTCACTTATACCCAAACAACTTCTCAAGGAAGTGGCAATGATCCTTTCAAGGGTACTCCATTTGAAGGCTTTGTTTGGACCACCTACACCACTACCAATTCGCAAGGTCAAACCAATACCAATTCTTCTAACCCATTTGGATATTCAAGTGATCCATTTGTGGGATACAGCAGCCCGTTTGCTGCAGCAGCAAAAGCAGCTGCAGAGGCTAATAGGCCTGAGAATCGTCTCAAACGACAAAAAGAAAAACTCAATAAGGAAATTGAAGTTTTCATTGTTAAGGTGGTAATCCTTGCGCTTTGTGTTTTGGGAAGCGTTCTTACTGGTAACAATGAAATTGCTATGGGTATGTATCTCTACACCATTATTACCATCGGCCAGGCCATCATGAGAAATCTTGGCATTTTAAGTGGTTTAGTAATGGTTCCGTTTATTATGCTTGCACTGATTTTTGCTCCGGGAGCCAATGCGGTAATTGGTGTCATAGGTCTGTTTGCGTTCATAGTGGCGCTTGCAACTGATATAAGCAGATTCAGAGAGCACTATCTCATCATCAGCGAGCTCAAAGAACAGATTAATCGTAGTTAATTACGTATTCTAATCCCCACACTTTCGAAATAGCAGCTCTTATCACAAAAGCACAGACGCGGTTAATGAGCAAAACGCAAATCGATGTGTTTGCATCAAACACCCACACGCATGTCTAAGCAGTAATTAGAAACAAAACGCACGCCTACGCAGTTAAATCTGCCACCTCTACAGGAATGGTTTGGCGGAGATTGTCGAGGCTTGTTTTAATCTGGCAACCAATTTTGCCGCCAGAAAAGATAATCGTATCAAAGAGTTCTGCGGTTTCGTCAATTGTGGTAGTAAAGCGCGTCTTCATTCCTAAGGGCGAACAGCCACCATGAACATACCCGGTGAGAGGCAAAAGCTCTTTCTGTTTAATCATGCTAACTGCTTTCTCCCCAACCGCACTTGCTGCCTTTTTCAAATCCAAATCCTCAGCAACAGGAATCATGAAAACGTAGTGATCTCCCGATTTTCCAACGGTGACCAGTGTCTTAAACACCTGTTCAGGGTCTTGACCAAGCAATTCGGCTACTTCTACGCCACTTTTTGCTTCTGGACATTCGAAGAAAAGGGATTCATAGGAAACTCCTGCGCGCTCTAATTCACGCATTGCATTCGTTTTCTTTTCGGTTTTTTTAGCCATGTGACACCTTTAAGTAAGAGACGGAGAATCAAAATAATTGTTAAGCGATTATCGTTTAGTGACTAATTTACTCTAAACTGTACTTCAACACCGTTCATTTAACCCCTTTGTCAGTAAACGACCTATTTACGGAGATGAACACAATGAAAACAGTAACCTTAGGAACAACAGGGATTTCTGTTCCACAAAACGGATTTGGCGCGCTCCCTATTCAGCGTATCTCAACTGAAGATGCGGTAGCTTTAGTTCGGAAAGCATATCAAGGTGGTATGACCTTTTTTGATACTGCTCGCGCTTATAGTGATAGCGAAGTAAAGCTTGGAATTGCCTTTGAAGGCATGCGTGACAAGATTTTCCTTGCTTCAAAAACCACCGCAAAAACTCCTGAAGATTTTTGGAAAGACTTAGACACTACTCTTACCAACTTGAAAACAGACTATCTAGACATTTACCAATTTCATTGCGTCAACGAAGTCTGGAAACCGGGAGACGGAAGTGGCATGTATGAGTGCATGCAGGAAGCAAAAGCTCAAGGAAAGATTAAACATATTGGCATTACCATGCATAAAGTTGGTGTTGCTGAGGAAGCTATTGCTTCAGGCCTCTTTGAAACCATCCAGTACCCTCTCTCATATTTAGCAAATCAGCGCGAAATTGATTTGGTCAAAAAATCAGAAGATGCCAACATGGGCTTTATTGCTATGAAAGGTCTTGCAGGAGGACTTCTTACTAATTCGAAAGCCTGCATGGCATTTATGACCCAATTCGACAACGTAGTGCCAATTTGGGGAATTCAAAAACACGAAGAGCTTGATCAGTGGCTCTCATTTATGGATTCTTGCCCTAAGTATGACGAAGAGATCAGTCTCTTCGTCAAGAAAGAACAGGAAGAGCTCCAGCAAGAATTCTGTCGCGGTTGTGGCTATTGTCTTCCATGCCCTCATGAAATCATCAT
>JBJEKV010000149.1:0-2779 GCA_051878815.1 Anaerotardibacter sp.
AGTTGCACCGTTTACTACGGTAGCCCCCAATGTCAGTGCAAGAATCACAATTAAGATTGGATTGCTTATCAGCATTCCTAGAAATGTGCCGAAATCGACCACATAAACCCCTTCGTTAGGTGGGCAAAAATTAAGTGCTCAAAAATCAAGCACTTAAATCTTCACATCAAGTCCGTATTATAAACTAACTATCTTGGTTAGTCATAACGATACCCTGCAAAATGTCCGATTCGCTCACCGTGTAGTTCGATTTATCGGTCAGTGACAAAATGGTAAGCAAAATAAGCATTCCCGCAATGATTACCGAGGCACGTTTAGGCTCTAATCCAACAATTTCTTTACGCTGCTCAAGCGGCACAGAACAGAACTTTTCGTAAACTGCCTGAAGGTCTTCGATAGCCATCACCGTCTTATCAACCTGAGCGGAATCATAGACTTCCATGTGTTTATGAACCGAAACCGACGTAGTTGCGGTACCAGCAACGGCAACAATTCTATCAACCGTAAAACCTTTAGCGAATGCATTCTTGAACCATGGATCCATGGTTTCGATAATCCATTCCTGGGCAGCCTCAAGCTGTGAAGGAAGCGGTGGATCATTGTGAAGGAAACGCTCGGTTACTCTTCGGCAGCCAATATCAAATGAGTGGAAGAGTTTTGGCTCTTCGAGTGCTCTACCAAATACAACCTCAGTTGAGCCGCCCCCAATGTCTAACACAAGCAAATCTTCGTTTGCATAGTTACATGACGCACCCTTGAACGAAAGGGATGCTTCCTGCTGGCCCGGAATTACAGAGAGCTCTACCCCGATTTCCCTCAATCCTTCAACAAGTTCGGAAGAATTGGAGGCATCGCGTGCAGCGCTGGTAGCAATAGCAACCGTCTTAATAGGGTTTTCTGGCGAATTATACTGAGCAATGATTTCTTGGTAACGCGCGATTTGAGTAACGACGCGCTTGATAGCATCAGCTTGCAATACTCCCGTTTTATCAACGCCGATACCAAGGTTAGTAATTTCGCAGTGACGAGTTAATTCGATGAGCGTTTCGTCTTTTACTTCAGCAATAAGAAGACGACACGTTACTGTTCCAATATCTATTGCAGCAACGCGCATAGGAACTCCTATTCTTTATAACCAAAAACGATATCGAGAACACCTGAATACCACGTGTCTGGAGTCTTGACACCAGAAGTCAAAACCGTGTGACCCGCATTCGTAACAGCGGTTTTATCAATACTTGAAGAAACATTCTCAACTGTTACCTGATGCTCTCCATAACCAATAAGTCCATACTGCTCACGGGCATAGCTTTCCAAACCTTCGTCGGTTTTAAGGAAATCAACCTCTGCCTGAAGCGCTTCGTTATGCTCTTCAAGAGCCTGGTATTCAGCTTCGAGCTTCTGAACTTTTCTTGTTTCGTTATACAAGTCTGCAACGGGCTGATAAAGCAAGATGCCGCAGAAGACAAAAATGATAGCAGCTACTGCAGCAAAACGAGAAGCAACCGTTGTTACAGAACCACCGAATGCCTTTTTCTTCTTGGAAGAGCCCGTTTGAGCATTCTGCATCTCAGCTGAACGGCGATGGGTTTTACCCATACGCATTTCATACAATGCTGCACGACTTCCTGATTCTGAAGGAACGTCATCACTTCCGATGGTGCGGTTAAACTGCTTTTCAGCCTTAACAGAGCGCATTTTCTTTTTGAGCGAATCCTTCAAGGACGTCTTCTGAGGAGTCTGCTCTTGGAGATTCTCCTCTTCCTGCTCCTGCTGATCCCAAGAATTGCGAACCTCATATGGAGTATTAGTGCGCGAATAACGATCTGCCTCAGCAGTGTTGCGCATACGATTTCGCTCAGCGCCATAACCGGCAGTTCCCTGCATGCGAGAAGCTGGTCTTTGAGCATCTTGGCATGAATATGACTCGAAAGAAGAACGGTTAGTGCTTGAGGTTCTTCTCTGAGCGGTTTGCCTATTTACCCGAGAATCTGCAGAAATTCGTGCCTGACGGTCACCTGAAACCGCTCCCCTCTGAGTTCTTGAGGAAGCTTGACGAGGAGAATATGCGCGGCTTTGAGCTGATTCATAACCGGAAACGCCCGCATTTGAAGTGCCATAAGGCGAACCAGCAGAATTTGAGGTGCCGTAATTCGAAGTGCCATAGTTTGAACTACCGTAGTTTGAAGCACCAGAGCGCCTCTTGGTAGTAGCACGATTACGAGCAGAAGCATACGAATCAACAGATCGTGTTTGGCCCTGAACATACGAGTTATTTCTGTGTGCGTCACCATAAGCCTGACGAGCGCGTGCATCACGCTCAGATGAAGCTGGCGAACCATAGGCACGCTGAGCATCTCTCTGCTGAGCATCTCTCTGAGAAGTGGTTTGACGAGAAGCGCGAGAAGGCTTGTTAGATACACGAGAACGAGAAGCAGCACGTGCTTCATCAAAGGAAAGTATGTTCGTTTGCCTTGACAAGTGATTACACCGTAGTTCGTTTTAATAGTTTGTTTATGGTGTGTTGTTATGTTTAACCATTCTAACAGAAAAGGCTGTTTCACCTTGCCTCATCCGTGAAATACTTGGCTCAAATTCGATAAAAACACACGCTTTTTTAATTGAGGAAGAAATACTTCCAAAGACAAGTAAAACCGAGTCAGAAAATCTAACTCGGTTTACTCAATATTTCTATTTATGCAGGTAAAAGAGGAGTTTTTTACGCTTGTTGCAAGAAAAGCTCTCTTTTTGATGCGCAACGATTAGTCGTCGAGCTGCT
>JBJEKV010000150.1:0-2764 GCA_051878815.1 Anaerotardibacter sp.
GCTTTGCCATACGCTCAGGAGTCAATGCTTTTACTTTTCCTGAGTCAATGATGCGTGATCCAAATAAACGAGCAATCCAGTAGTTGGAAGTGTTACCCAAAATTGCTGCAGCATAGAACACGAGCAAGGTTGCAAAGACATTCAAACCGCCGCCATCAGCTGAGAATACACCCGCTGCGAACAGAAGGGAGTCGCCCGGCAAGAACGGAAAGAACACTAAACCAGTTTCGATAAAAACAATCAGGAATAAAGGGGAATAAACTAATACGGGACCTAAGGTAATAATCCAACCAGCAATTGCAGCTCTTGGGTCCTGCAACAGGCCCACAATAAATGAAATAAAATCCACCGATTTCCTAACGACGTAGACACAAAAAAAGAATATCCCGAATAGGCAAGGGCGCTCACCAGCGGTCCCTTATGGCTGCTTCCTCCCGGACCTGACCAGGTTCGGAACTTGACGCCGCCCAAGCCCATTCGAGATATTCATTTACAGTGGAAGAGTATAACCTAAAGATGCAAGGTTTTGTTTAATTTCTCCGATGCTGTACAAGCTTCCACAAAAACAGAACACTTTATCTTCATTGTTTGTTTGCGAAAGGTTAGCTACTGCCTTCGAAATTGAAGGGAAAATACGTACCTTTGCAGAGCTTCCCTCTTCATTTTCCCCAAGAGAAGATCTCGTTTGTATCAAGGACTCAATTTCTTCCGCTAAATCCTTTGCAGATAAAGCACGAGGGCTTGGCGGAGTAAAACACCAAAATTCTTCTGCCAACGGGAGAAGAATTTCAGCCATCTGCTCATGTTTCTTATCTTCAAGAACGCCAAAGATAAAGGTAACCTTTTTATCCTTGTGGTACTGATGCAAAGAATCAACCAGCGCCTGCGCTCCCTGCATGTTGTGACCACCATCAATGTAGATAAGCGGCTCATCGCACACAAGCTCAAATCTACCTGGCCATGACGTGTTTTGAAGGCCTGCCACAATAGCTTCCGTGGAAACAGGCAACCCTAAATCAGCTTGAGCGTTGATAGTTTCTGCAAGTTCGATAGCCAGAGCAGCATTGATTGTTTGATACGTTCCTCGCAACGACAGAGCAAGGTGATTGTACGCAACTCCCCTTCGGGATACGTAAGAGAAATCAGCAGGAGTGCCTTCTATAGCTTCGCACCTAATCTGCGAATACGGTGCCTGAGATTCTTGCGCTTTAGCAACAATAACGCGCTGCGCCTCATCCTCTTGCACTGACGAGACCACCGGGATTCCCGCTTTGATTATTCCTGCCTTTTCGGAAGCAATTTCTGCAAGGGTTTCGCCCAAAAGCGCGCAATGGTCAAGCGCTATAGGAGCAATACCGCACACAAGCGGCGCAATAATATTGGTAGAGTCGAGCCTGCCACCCAGGCCAACTTCTGCAACTACCACATCGCACTGCTCTTCGTAAAAATAGCGAAAAGCCACTGCGGTCATAAGCTCAAACTCAGTAGGATGCTCGTCCATTGCTTCAGCAATTTCACGCACGCGCCACGTTACCTGCGCAAGGCGGTCTGCAGGAATATTCTTGCCATTAATACGAATACGCTCTTCAAAGCAAACGATGTAGGGACTAGTAAAGAGCCCCACCTTATAACCTGCTTCCTGTAAGATTTGAGCAGTGAAAGCACAGGTTGAGCCTTTTCCGTTAGTGCCCGCCACATGGACAAAACGCAAAGAATCTTGAGGATTACCCAGTTTCTCCATGAGCTCTTGGGTTCGATGGAGCCCCAAGCTTACCTTGAGCCATCGAGGCGTGTTGATGTATGAAACGGGATCAAATTGTGCGCTATTCAAGAGGCTTCCAATCTTTTCCAACCATTACTTGAATTTCAGTAGTAAGTGCATAATTGAAGCCTGCCGCTACAGCACGACCAACCCCTAAATCTTCGACAATAGCTTCTGCTGCTGCCTGATTAGATTGGTATACAACTAATGTCTCGGAAAAGTCTTGATAGTTATTATTTCCTGTTTCCTGAACGGTATACCCCTTAGAAGTGAGCACCGAGGTAACTTGTGCCGCAAAACCATCAATACCTGAAGCGTTCAAAACAATGATAGAGAGCGAAGCCTTATCAATTGTGCTGGTATCAATTGAGATTGCAGGATCTTCGCCATTTATAAACTGCTCACTCATAGCTGACCACTTCGAAGAAGCCAAATAAGAGTAGTGAACGTCATTAATAACCGAAGAAGTTACCGGTGCGGGCGCATAAGGGAACTGCTCCGAAGCGGTATATACATTAAGAATTTCCTCGATGCCTTCAATGCTTAAGTCGGTCTTAATTGCATTAGACAGAGCATCCATACTACTCATGTAGTCAAATCCTGATTTTGACGTAATGCCCTTAAGGAGAGCCTCGAGCGCTTTTTGCTGGTTTGCAGCCTGAGTTGTAAATCCATCGGTATAGTTTGTCGCATTTACAAACGTCAGAATCTTGTCACCCTTTAACGTCTGGGTTCCCGTGGTAATTACCTCAGAGCTTACGGTTGGATCGTCAATACGCTGCGTAACGTCAACGGTCAAACCACCCAAGGAATCCATGTAGTCAACAAAGCCCTTATCGCTGATGCGAATATAATGATTGATCTTTATGCCGAAGGTATCCGAAACATGGCTCACCAATGCAGCTTCTCCATCAACCCTGGTGAGGTTAGAGAGCCGATCAGTATTCTGCTGAGACGTTGAAACCGCAAAATTATTAGGGATATCAATTAACGAAAGCTTGT
>JBJEKV010000151.1:0-2750 GCA_051878815.1 Anaerotardibacter sp.
CTTCTTTTAAAGTTAGCTTTTGTAGCAGGGCAACTCCGTCTCCAAATTTGTAAGAATCTTTATTTGCCTCTTTCACATGGATTTCTTTTACATCTTTGAAGATTATTCTTAGCAATTCTCCATAGTGTTCATGGCTCATCACATCGAATAAGACTTTGAACTCTAGTATTCTTGGGTCGTACTGTGCATATATAGTTCCTTTTTCATCTCTATAGCTGATTATTTCTTCTTCGGGAGATATACCTAATCTTTTTTCAAACTTGTATGTTTTTCCATTGAACATAAGGTTGACTTTCTCAAGCTCGCTTTCAGCTTCAGCGAACGCACTGTTCAATATTACAGCAAGACCACTTCTTAAATTAAATGTATATTTTGTTCCGTGCGCATTTACGATTCGTGTTTTTGTTTCAAATCTACTCAACTCACCAAAAAGTTCTCCGATAAAGTTCTTTTGAGCCACTGTTATTTCTGTTTGGTGCGTATCATACATTACTTGTGCCATAATAAAAACACTCCTTTGATTTCTTTTATTTTATCAGTACTTTGCGTACTGCTGACGTAGCACAGCGTATCTGGCGTTGGGGACGATGGGGTGTCGTGCCAAGTACGGATGCACTACGTCAGCAAAACGCAAGGCATGAAGCCCTACGTAATGCTATAAGTATTAGTTATTACCTTTTACCTTGCGAGCAAGAAGTACAAGCTTAGCTGTTCCTGCCGTTGCACCAAGTTCAGATACTTGACCATCAACTTTAATTTCATATCCCGTTGCATCAAGGTCGGCGATTTCAAGAATATCAGCTACAGTAGCGTTGTCCTCAACTGCGTACTCTCCTATTTTTCCAGGCATGACTCCTGCCTTCACGATAGCATTCCCTTTTACCTTTTGAACCAAAAGTACAAGTTTAGCTGTACCTGCCACTGTATTCTCATCAGCAACTACGCCATCAACTTTTACTTCTTTGCTTCCAATTTCAAGACCTGCAACTTCAAGAATTTCTGCAACTGTAGCATTATCTTCAACGGCAACTTCCTGAATGCGCCCGGGCATCGAACCGCACTTAACAATGCCATTCCCTTTAATTTTCTGAACCAAAAGTACTAGTTTCGTAGAATCAGTAACCACATCAGATTCAGTAGCAACTACGCCATCAACTTTAATTTCTTTATTTCCAGCTTCAAAACCTGCAATTTCTAACACTTTTTCAATGCTTGTGCCAACTTCAACAGCAACCTCTTGAATTTTACCTGGTAGTGAACCCACTTTGATTAATTTAGACATAATAATTTCCTCCTCAGGAATAAGTTTATTTTTTTTTGTGCATATATTGCACGGTGAACCACGTTACATCTTTGTATCGTAGCTCAACGTGAAACATATTATTGATTCGAGATTAACCACGTACCACACCAAGTAAAATCGTTTTCTTTTACTTCAAATAAAGGCGTATATTCGTTAATGATATCGTTGCTACGAACAAATTTGACTTTCTTTACTGTTAACGTTTCTCCTTCCAAGTGTATTTGGTCGTACTCTGGCGTTATGTAACTTTCCTCTTCGTTGTAGAACTCTTTCTTGACTTTTACTGTATCGCCTACTTCGATTCGTTTCATGTTCGAGTCCCCCTTTCACGATTGACTACGTTCTAATTTAGTAGCAGTTTTCTGAACTTATCGTCCTCACTTTGATTTGCGTGTTGAAGCATGGTGTCTTTGTACCAATAACCATCGCTAAGATATAGTGCATTGTTGTCTGATTTTTTAACAACCAACACGGTATTGTCCTGATAAGCGATTCTCATTGTTTCATTGACTCCTACTTTGACACTTCCGTTATCTTCAAGGTTAACAACAATTACCTCGTCTCCAATTTTAAAATTCAATTTATCCAACTCCTTCACGATTAACTACGTTTTAACTTAGTAATAATCTTTTGAATTTATCGTCTTCACTTTCTTCAACTGGTTCTAACCACTGTTCAGCGAATGTCCACATGTCATCTACGCTGTATGATTTTTCATTTCGTCTGTACCCTGCAAAGCCCAACGTAACAACTGTTCCATCGTACCAACGTGGTATAGAACCAATTCTTATTTCTGAAGGTATCTCTCTAAAGTTTTTCTTTACTCTAACCGTATCGCCCTCTTTAAACTTAAAAGCCATAAGTCAAACCTCCTATTTAAAAGTCAATGCACAAAGTACCACGTAGTCATTTTGTACTGTAAAAAGTATTGACATGGTGTGATAATTGCGTTTTAATGTTAACGAAAACTTTTTTTGTTGTTCTCTACTTTAAACGTAAATTTTTAGTAGTGAATCCAATTTTGCTCACCTGACGCGGGAAACTTTGCATCTTCTTCAAAGCGTCACGGTGGGTTTTTTTCTATGCGCGGCGATCAGTTCCAAGTGACCACAAAAAAAGGGACTGAGCGCTATGCCCAATCCCCTCAATTTATCAACCGAAAACTAATGCGTTGAATACTGCGTCATTCTTACGTGCTAGTGTCTTAACAATATCTCGTCCAAACTGTGTAGCTTCTGTCATGTTGACTAAAGTTAAAGCTGTAATTGCGCCAAGCTCAAGTTGTAATTCGATGAACTCGATGATTGACTTGTAAAGCTTCACTTTTGCTCCACGTGTTCCTTCGCCTAAGTCACTGAAGAAGATACGTGTTACTTCGTCTTGGAATTCTTGCACATCGTAACCTGCTTGTGCTTGTAAAGCGAACAATAGGTCGTTGAAGTCGTTG
>JBJEKV010000152.1:0-2741 GCA_051878815.1 Anaerotardibacter sp.
AACGCATCTCTTCGCCTAAATCGATAGTAAGGCCATCCATGATGTTATTTACGGTACGAACTGCACACATCTTTCCGCACATAGTGCAGGTGTTCTCGTTTGAAGGAGGTGCGCTCTCGTAGTATTCGCGAGGCTTAACCGGATCAAGAGCCAAGCTAAACATCTCTTCCCAATCAAACCTACGACGAGCATCGCTCATCTGATTATCTCTATCGCGTGCGCCAGGAATACCCTTTGCAATATCAGCTGCATGAGCAGCAATCTTTGTTGCAACCAAGCCTTCTCGCACGTCTTTTGCATCAGGAAGACGCAAGTGCTCAGCTGGAGTAACGTAGCAAAGGAAGTCAGCACCGGAAGACGCTGCGATGGCACCACCAATTGCAGCAGTGATATGGTCGTAGCCTGGAGCAATGTCGGTTACAAGAGGACCAAGAACGTAGAATGGTGCATTATGGCAAAGACGCTTTTGCATCTTCATGTTTGCCGCAATTTCATCCATGGCCATATGGCCTGGTCCTTCGACCATTACCTGAACGCCCTTATCCCACGCACGCTTTGTAAGCTTACCAAGCTCAATCAATTCTGCAATTTGACCAGCGTCGGATGCATCATATCCTGCGCCCGGACGCATAGCGTCACCAAGAGAGATAGTTACGTCATATTCGTGCAAAATATCAAGGAATTCGTCGTAATACTCATAGAATGGATTCTCGTTTCCGGTTGCTTCTATCCAAGCAAAAATCAGGGAACCGCCACGAGATACAATATTCATCAAGCGTCCCGTTTCCTTGAAGGATTCGATAACCCTTCTGTTCATTCCCGCATGAATAGTTACAAAGTCAACGCCATCTTCGGCATGAGCACGCACTACCTCAAGGAAGTCATCAACGGTAATATCAATCAAAGGCTTTTCGAGATACCCGATAGCGTCATACATTGGAACGGTACCAATCATTGCTGGCGACATCTCAATAAGCTTTTGGCGAAAATCACGAGTCTTACCAGAATTAGACAAGTCCATAATGCCTTCAGCGCCCAGCTCAAGAGCAATCTTTACCTTCTCGAACTCAACGTCATAATCAATTAAGTCACCTGAAATACCAAGGTTAACGTTAACTTTTGTGCGGAGACCATTGCCCACACCTTCAGGATCAAGAGAAGCGTGGTTGATGTTTGCAGGGATTGCTATTTCACCTCGAGCAACTGCAAGGCGAATATCTTCAGGATTACGCTGTTCTTTACGTGCAACAATCTCCATTTCAGGAGTAATAATTCCAGCACGCGCTTTATCAATTTGGGTCATAGTTCTCCCTCCGATGGAATTACCCATATCAGGTTCTGTGGGTCGGAGCTGTGCTCCCTCTCAGCCTTTCGCACTATACAAAAAGCTCCCCGTTACTCTCACATATTAGCCCATTGTAATTCTTTTCCCTTCTAAAGTTAGGTATTTACCCTAAAGTAGGAGCGATACAACAGGAAAGGCATTTATTAAATCACATGAAACACTACGGAACTATTCTCATTATTGTGGCAGGAATTTTTTGGGGCACCATGGGTCTCTTTACGCGCTTTTTAGGAGGCGAAGGTTTTAGCCCGCTCCAAATTGCTGCAATTCGTTTGTTCCTTGCAGGCATTGTCTTTTTAATCATCATGAATTTCGCAAGCCCTCAGCAAAAACGTATTCAGGTCAAAGATATTCCTCTTTTTCTTGGACTCGGCTTGGGAAGCATTCTCTTTTTCACGGTATGCTACTACACCGCTCTTAGCATGATGAGTTTGAGCACTGCAGCAATCCTTCTCTACACGTCACCTATTTGGGTCATGTTGTTAAGCGCTCTTCTTTTTAAAGAACGCATTACGTCCAAAAAGCTCATTGCCCTCGGACTTGCCTTTTTAGGATGTGTCCTTACCTCAGGTTTTGGCGGATCGGTTGGTCTTTTCGGCCTCATGATTGGCCTTTGTAGCGGATTAGGATATGGTCTTTATAGCATCTTAGGAACGTATGCACTCCGTATCTACACACCATACACGGTTACTGCCTACACCTTTATTATTGCGGGAATTGGTGGTCTCTGTATCTGTAATCCTCTTGATGCATTCAGTCTCATAGCTACCCACAGCGATTCTCTGTTTATCTGCGGCTTCTTTGTGCTCACCGCTCTCATTACCGCCGTTATTCCTTTTCTCTGCTACACCTTAGGTCTCAAAACAACTGAAGCTTCAAAAGCGGCAATTCTTGCAACTATCGAACCTATAGTTGCAACCCTTGTGGGAATCACTTGCTTTGGAGAGCTGCTTACCCCTCTATCATTTGCGGGTATACTTTGCGTGCTCGGAGCTATTACACTGCTCAACATCACTCTTCCGTTTAAGAAGAAACAACCCCTTCAAAACAGCTTATAAACGGTGGCCGTCCCTGCCATACGACACCTTCGCAAGCACATCGAATGGGAAGAATACAAGGAGTGAACCCTCTTCAAGGTATATCTGCGCGAACCGCTCAATAAGTTCGTTAGAAATACCCCAAAGCGCACTATTGATGCATCTTCCCTCGAGAATGCCGTATTCGAATCCTGTTTCCGTTACACCTGTGCAGACATCGCTATGCGAAAGGACCGATACCGTTCCCTTGCACCCTTCATCAAACGCAAGCATTGAGAGCATACCCGGAGCTACCAGACTCACTACTACCTGATCATCAGCAATACCCCACACTCTTGTGCCATGCAGCGCGCTTCTTA